>NZ_JBLWMW010000044.1:0-33024 GCF_048515945.1 Pseudoalteromonas 'SMAR' | reverse complement strand
AAGACAGCTACACGCACAAGAAGCAGTCTGGTGGTTCTGGTCAGTTTGGTAAGATCGATTACCGTATCAAGCCAGGCGAGCCTAACTCAGGCTACACTTTCTCTTCAAGCGTTGTTGGTGGTAACGTTCCTAAGGAGTTCTGGCCAGCAGTTGAGAAAGGCTTCGGTTCAATGATGGAAGAAGGTGTTCTAGCTGGATTCCCTGTACTAGACGTTGAAATCGAACTATTTGACGGTGCTTTCCACGCAGTTGACTCATCAGCAATCGCGTTCGAAATCGCTGCAAAAGGCGCATTCCGTCAGTCTATCCCGAAAGCAGGCCCTCAACTTCTTGAACCAGTAATGAAGGTAGACGTGTTCACTCCAGAAGATAACGTGGGTGACGTAATCGGTGACCTTAACCGTCGCCGTGGTATGGTTAAAGACCAAGAAGCTGGCGCAACTGGCGTTCGTATCAAGGGTGAAGTACCACTATCTGAAATGTTCGGATACATTGGTCACCTACGTACTATCACGTCTGGTCGTGGTCAGTTCTCAATGGAATTCTCACACTATGCAGCTTGCCCAGCTAACGTAGCTGAAGCAGTAATTGCAGCAGAGAAAGAGAAAAAAGCAGCTAAGTAATTAATACTTAATTTGCAAGAAAGGCCGCATTTACTGCGGCCTTTTTTTATTCCTACACATACCTCATTACGTACTACAGCACCTCATAGCGAGATTATCAAAGTTTAATAACAAAGTTCTTCATTTGGGTACTTGGTGCTTTATTATTAGTTTTTATTCAACAGAGGAGACATTCTGGGCAATAACTCTGGCCATCGATTTGGTCGGATTAGCGTGCTAATCCTGTTGTTTTGTCTGTCGGCTGCATACTCAGCCCTGATAGTAATTGGGTAATAATGGAGATACTCAATGAGAACCATAGTATTGGAAGTAAATTGGCTTTTTTACGGCTTAATCGTGCTATTTATCTACTTACTGCGTGTTACTTTTCAGGCCCTTTCCCTACCTGATGGTGTCATTCAACTATTTACTTTAATGGCATTAGCAAGTATAGGTTTGGTATTATACTTATCCTTAAGCGATAAACATTTTCTCCACGTTGATAAAGCGGGGTTAGCTATAAATGCAGTTTAGAGACTCGCTACCTGCACCGTGAGCTAAGTGCTGTTCGTGGCTGCTAGTTAAGATCCCAGTAGTGCAGTTAACCGATGGTAAACAAGTCTATTTTGTCAGTTGGCGTATAGATGAACAGGCTCGCAGTAAGGCACTGGCGTTATTATCTTAGGGTTGGAAAGACTGGCCAATATAGCCAGTCTAACTGTAATGATGTTACTTTTCGTTGAGCCAAATGGCTGCTTGTTTAGCGAAGTAGGTCAAAATGCCATCGGCACCGGCACGCTTAAACGCCAGCAATGACTCCATAATCGTCGGTCTTTCAGCCAACCAACCATTCTCAATTGCCGCCATGTGCATGGCATATTCACCACTCACTTGGTACGCATAAGTAGGGACACCAAACTCATCTTTTACGCGTCTGACCACGTCTAAATAAGGCATACCAGGCTTTACCATGACCATATCAGCACCTTCTTGAAGGTCTAAGGCCACTTCACGCAATGCTTCATCTGAGTTCGCAGGGTCCATTTGATAGGTTTTCTTGTCGGCCCCTTTGAGGTTGCCTGCAGAGCCAACCGCATCTCTAAAAGGACCATAGTAGCTAGAGGCATATTTAGCCGAATACGCCATAATACGCGTGTGGATAAAGCCGCACTCCTCCAGTGCCTCGCGAACGGCGCCAATACGGCCATCCATCATATCTGATGGCGCGACCACATCGGCACCTGCCTCAGCGTGCGATAAAGCCTGCTTTAGCAATACCTCGATGGTTTCTTCATTCATGACATAGCCATTATCGTCAAGAATGCCATCTTGGCCATGCACGGTGAAAGGGTCGAGTGCCACATCGGTGATCACCCCAAGCTCCGGACAAGCCGCTTTTATGGCTCTTACTGCTCGTTGTGCTAGGCCCTCTGGATTGTAGGCTTCTTCAGCTAACAGCGATTTTTGCTCTGCTGGTGTCACGGGGAAGAGGGCGATGGCGGGAACTCCAAGCTCTACCAGCTCTTTTGCTTCGTTCACTAAGAGATCAATCGACAGTCTCTCCACGCCAGGCATGGAAGGAACCGCCTCACGTTTAGACTCGCCTTCTAACACAAAGACGGGATAGATTAGGTCATTGACTGACAGCGTGTTTTCACTCATTAAACGTCTTGAAAAGTCATCGCGACGCATTCTGCGCATACGCGTAAGGGGGAAAAGATCGAGTCCTGATTGAGCCACGTTAATTCTCCTGCTTGGATTGATAAGTAACAACACGGTTGCGGCCTTGCGCTTTCGCTTGGTAAAGGGCCTTATCAGCATTGTCGGTATACAGTTGGGGTGAATGGGGGTCAGTAACTACGGCGCTGTAAACGCCGGCACTGGTGGTAAAGTTGAGCTCGTGTTCACCTACTTTGATCACCATCTCTTGGGTTGCGGCTCTTACCCGCTCGGCAACTTCTACGGCACCGTCAGAGTCGGTGTTGGGTAAAAGTAGGATAAATTCCTCGCCACCATAACGAAATACTTCATCTTGTGGGCGGCGAAGGAAGCGGTTAATTAAGTTTGCAAACTCACAAATGGCCTGATCGCCCACTAAGTGACCATAACTGTCATTGATCTTTTTAAAGTGATCGATGTCTAAGATAACAAGGCTTAATACGCTTTGCTCACGGCGTGAACGGCGCACCTCCATCTGCAAACGCTTATCGAAGTAACGACGGTTCTTCACCTTAGTTAATGGGTCTTCCATATTGACGCGTTCCAGCTCGCGGTTTTTTTCTTGCAGCTCTCTTAGGGTGACTTGCAACTCAAAAGTGCGTTCTTCGATATTACTCTCAAGGTCCAGTTGCGCCTGTTCTTGTAGCTTCAGCTTTTCTTTTAATAAGGCGTCTTCAGCTTGAGTATGGGCCAGGCGTTGTTGTTGTTTTGCCAACTTGTTATCGCGCTCTTTGATATACAGTTGAATAACTAAAAAGGCGACAACCAGCGATTCAGCAACAAAGAGACCAAAAAAGCCTAATTGATTGAGGAAACTGCCTGATTGGATCCCAACTGCGACGGTTAATTGGTAACTGATGACAATGCTATGGCTAATGACGACTGCCAGCATGGCCTTACGACTTGGCTGCTGGCTTTTGGCCAACAGATACAAACAAAACAAACTAATAATAAAAGCGATGGTTAACGCAGCTAGTAGCGCACTGGTGACAGACAAAAAGGTCAGCGCCAACACCAGTAGGCAGGCAAGCGTAAGCACCCACTTGAAGGAAGGGGTTGAACCTTGCTTCAGCTTATGGGCACTGCAGTAGTTTAAAATAGGGAATAACAGTAAGGTCGCGCTGAGACTTAACAGGCCTTGTCCGTGCTGCTGAAACCACTGCCAATCAGGGTAAAAAAAGCGATAGCCAAAGCCATAAAGATGAATATTACAGAGCCAGACGAGAGTTAAAAAGGCGGTACCGAAGAGGAAGTAACGCTTTTGGGTAACAAAATACAAGGCAACAAGTGTCAGCGCCAATGCCGCTAAAAACCCTGCCAGCAAGCCAAATAGCAAATTAAATTTACTTTTGTATTTGAGGTAGGCATTCGGCGACCAAATGGAGATGGGCGCATTGACAACGCCATGGTGAGCAATTTGCAAATAGAGTTCGCTGCGACTTTGGCCTTTCAGTTGCAGTGGGACAACCAAAGACTCGTATTTAATTGGCCGCTTCATGAGAGGCAATGCATCGCCCATCCCTAAGGTCAAAATAGCCGAGTTGGGCTGGACATGATACGCCGTAACAGAATCGATAAGGTTGTTTGCAATGGTAACCAGGAGCGGGACTTGGTGATGCTGTGTATTGTCAAAAGAAATTTTTAGCCAGAGGTACTTATCGCCTGGCTTTAATCCTACCGGTAAGTCTGGTTCTTGCTGCCAATCAATTGGCTGCTTGAGTAGAGCATTGAGTGTCTGATGTCGGTTTACGCTATAGCTAATCGTTGCTTGATGCTTTACCGTAAAGGCCTCGGTGATGGTGACCGTGGCAACCGCACTGTGACTTAATAACAATAACAGCAGAACAACTACAATGCGCATGCCTGTTTACCCCGAAAACAATTGGCGAAAGTTACGGCCTGTAGCCTCAATCACTGCGGCTGTGGGTTGTTGCTTAAGTGTAGCGATTTGTTGTGCTACATAGTGTAAATACATGGGCTCATTACGACGTGAACGTGGTTTTGGTTTTATAGTACGAGGTAGTAAGTATGGTGCATCCGTTTCGATAAGCAATCTATCTAACGGGATATACTGCAGCAATTGCTGTAATTGTTGGCCGCGGCGTTCATCACATACCCAGCCGGTGATACCGATCATCAGACCATAATCTAGGTAACGACGCAGTGCCGTTTTATCGGAAGTAAAACAATGTAAAACGCCACTTACCTGTACCTGCTTTAATAGTTCGTATAAGGCGTCATGTGCCTCTCTTTCATGCAAGTAAACGGGTTTATGCATTGCCTGTGCGAGTTGCAGCTGAGTTAGGCAAACCACTTTTTGTGTGGCTCGTGGTGAAAAGTCACGATTAAAATCCAAACCACACTCACCGATTGCTACCGCTTGCTCATGGCTTTCCACGAGTGCCTTGATTTGTGCAGCCAAGTCATCAGGTGCGTCCTTCGCGTCATGCGGGTGTACGCCAACCGTGCAAGGAAAGTTGTACTTTTCTGCCAACTGTAAAGATACCTTGCTACTGTCAAGATCGCAGCCAATGGCCAGCATTGAGGCCACTCCTGCTGATTTAGCCCGTGCTATGACGGCATCTAAGTCATCGGCAAACTGACTGCTGGTGAGGTTGACACCTGCATCATAGAGGTTCGACATTAGTCGACTCGCTTCACTCTCGTAGAGCGGTTAGCGCCTGCTTTGCTCATCAAGAAAGAGCCAAAGGAAGCACGTTTGATCACTAAAGTATCTCCTGGATTTGCGAAGAAATTCTCTACGGATACTTGTTTCCACACTTGGCCATTATCTAAAGTGAAAAATGCACGTTTGCGCGCAGAGTGTTCTATTTTAACTAGCTTAGCTGAAATCTCTTCGACTTTTCTGCTTTCAGCTGCAATTTTATGTTCTAGACCAAACTCAGCAGCTGGATTTTTAGCTGTTGTTTGCTGCGCTGGCTGGACAGACCGATTTGACCGCTTTGCTGCGTTACCTTTGGCGTGTGAAGCTGGCTTGTTAGCAACGACATTGTCATAACAAAGTAAACGCTTAAAATCATTTTCGATCATGGTGCAGGCCTGCAAAGCCTCAGTATTAACTGGGTTTGCTACGGCGAAAGAAGAGACTCCGAGTGCAACAAGTGCGATTATTTTTTTCATTTTTTTGACTCCTGTTGGGTGGGTTGTTTGCTATAAAACGCCGCTAATATTAAACCTAATTCAAACAGGAATAACATCGGCAGTGCCAGTAACGTTTGCGACAGCACATCCGGTGGCGTAAGGAACATGGCAATAACGAAGGCGCCCACCACAACATAAGGACGTTTGCCCTTTAGGCTTGTGGTGGTGGTGATGCCACTCCAGCATAGCAACATAATGGCAACTGGTATTTCAAAGGCGATACCAAACGCAAAGAAAAGTTTTAAGATAAAACCGAGATAACTACTGATATCAGGCGATAAGGTCATCATTTCTGGCCCAACACTGGTGAAGAAGCCAAGAATGATAGGCATCACAACAAAATAACAAAACGCAATGCCGCCATAAAATAAAACAATGCTCGACAGTAAAATTGGGATCAGCATGCGCTTTTCATGCTTATATAACCCAGGTGCAATAAAGCCCCACACTTGGTGTAAAATAAACGGAATGGCTGCAAACAATGCCACAAACAAGGTTAATTTAAACGGTGCAAAAAATGGCGCAGTGACATCCGTTGCAATCATGGTGGTATTGGTTGGTAAGCTTTGCACTAAAGGAGCTGCGACAAAAGCGTAAATATCATTGGCGAAGTAGACCAATGCAACAAAGATCAGCAAGACACTCATCAGCGCTTTCATTAAGCGGTTACGCAATTCAACTAGGTGCGCAATAAAGCCACTTTGGGCAGTTTCTGTCATGTAACTATGCTCGTTATAAATGATTCAACGTTGACTCAACCGGCAGCAAAGTCCACTGCAAAAACTCTAGCAGTCGCTAACTTATCGCCGATGGATTGACCTGCTGATTGGTTACTCTTTGTTGTTATTATTAACGTCGTTCGCCTTATAAGAATGCTTGACTGAGTCAGCCGCCTCTTGTAATTCTTGAACAGACTGTTTTAGTTGCGGATCAAGGTCTTGCATCCCTTGTTGTTCCGCCTTTTTTAGGTTGTTGTGGAGCTCATGGACGCGTAACTCTTCACTGACTTCAGCTTTTACTGAATTAGCCACGGATTTCACGGTTTTAACCCAACGAGCTACCGTACGGATGGCGACAGGTAACCGCTCTGGCCCTAATACAATGAGGCCAACGATCAACACCACCACCAATTCCCACATGCCCATGTAACTTAAACCTTGTCTTTTTCTTTTTCAGCTGTGGTTTGTTGTTGCTCAGCTGAGGTATTGGCCAGCTTGTCTTTTTCTGCATCGCTGTTTGCCTGGTCGTCAGAAACCGCTTTTTTGAAGCCTTTCACTGCGCCACCGAGGTCGCTGCCGATACCACGAAGTTTTTTTGTTCCGAACAATAACACGATGATGGCAAGAATAATGAGTAACTGCCAAATACTGATTCCACTAAATCCCATAACATTTCCAATAATAACTGACTGCCAGTGGTTACGATTATACGCCTAGCGCACAAAAAATCACCCTGTTTTACGCCAAGCGCAAACAAATACGACCACCGCCAGCGTAGCCATTACCGCACTGGCAATAGCTTGATCAAAAATAAAGCTCAAGCCTGAGATAATGGCAAAACTGCTTGCCGCCAAGCCAAGCAAAATAGGTTTAATTGCCACTGGTTGCGGCGCGGGTGGCAAAGTTCCGGGGCCACGCTTCAAGCTTTGATAAACTAAGTCTGGCAGTTCGGGCATTTTTTCTGCCCAAAATGGCAAGTTGGCGTACATTTTCTTGGCTACCGCCCATGGCCCCACTTGGTCTTTTACCCATTGCTCTAAAAAGGGCTTGGCAGTTTTCCATAGATCTAGTTGCGGGTAAAGCTGACGGCCAAGGCCTTCTACATAGAGCAGGGTCTTTTGTAACAATACCAGCTGAGGTTGCACTTCCATGTTGAAACGCCTTGCGGTATTAAATAGGTTTACCAATACATGACCAAACGAGATCTCAGCCAATGGCTTGTTAAAAATAGGCTCGCAAACGGTGCGGATGGCAAACTCAAACTCTTCCACACAGGTGTCAGTAGGCACCCAACCTGAGTCTACGTGTAACTGCGCTACTTGGCGGTAGTCACGGTTGAAAAAGGCGATGAAGTTTTCGGCCAAATAGCGTTTATCTTCGCGGTTTAGGGTGCCGACAATACCACAGTCAATGCCAATATATTTCGGGTTGTGGGGGTTTTCGCGAGAGACAAAAATATTGCCAGGATGCATATCGGCGTGAAAGAAACTGTCTCTGAAGACCTGAGTAAAAAAGACTTCTACGCCGCGCTCAGCCAGCAGTTTCATATTGGTGCCTTGGGCCAATAGCGCTTCAGTATCTGATACTGGAATGCCGTAAATGCGTTCCATCACCAACACGTTTTTGCGTGAGTAATCACTGTAAACTTCTGGAATATACAGCGAGTCTGAGCCCTCGAAGTTGCGTCTTAGTTGAATGGCATTGGCGCCTTCGCGCATCAGGTCAAGCTCATCCAGCAGTGTCTTTTTATATTCTCTGACCACCTCAACAGGCCGCAGTCGCTTGCCTTCACTTAATAAATTCACCACCACTTTGGCAAAGCGCTCCATTAAGGATAAGTCGGCCTGAATTTGCTTTTCAATGTCGGGGCGGATGACTTTAATCACCACATCTTTAATGCCGTTACCCAATTGCAATTGCGCACTGTGGACTTGGGCAATGGATGCTGAAGCCAATGGCGTGGCTTCAAACTCCTTAAAGTAGTGGTAAATGTCGTCAATTTCTAACGCTTGCTCGATTAATTGCCGCGCTTGAGCTGAGTCAAAAGGCGGTACTTTGTCTTGTAAAAACGCCAGCTCTTCGGCGATATCAGGGGGAAGCAGGTCGCGTCGTGTCGATAGCATTTGACCAAATTTAATCCACACCGGCCCTAAAGATTGCAAAGCAAGGCGCAGGCGTGTGCCAATGGCTTTATCTTTATGCTTATTACGCATCCAAAATAAACTGGCGCGAGCAAGCTTGCCGTACCATGGCTGCCGCTCTGCTGGGACAAGTTCATCGAGGCCATAGTCTAAAAAGGTTTTGGTGATCTGATGCAAACGCAATAAAGACAAACTAGGTTCCTTTATTCTGCTGTAATAATGAATCGAGCCGCTGGGTTAAACTGTCGACTTCTTTACTTACTTGTCTAACTTGATGCTTAAATGTTTGAAATTCTAGCGGGTGAGGGGCCACTTGCAGCTCATCTTGCAACAGCTCATGTAAGGTGGCAGTTGCCACTGTGGCATCTCGTTTCGCTCGGCTGCCAAGCGTGCTGGCGCTATCAACAATCAGTTGTGCTGGGCCATCACCAAGGTAGCTGGCTAACTGCTCAGCCCAATCAATGTCGAGCTCGGCCACTGCGTTACTATAACACTGTGCTAAGGATAAGTTACCATCGAGGTCGAGCTTATCTTGTCTGATCAGGGCGGTGAGTTGGCTGGGATCTTTTAGCGCTAACAAGGTTTCTAGGTCAGCACTAATGCTGCAATCGGCGTGGTCTGAAAAAGGCGCAAGCACATGCACTTTATTACCGCTGTGCTGAAACGCGATGCACAGCTCCAGATCTCTTACGCTGATACTCAATACTTGATGATGGCTTGGAGCTAAGGCCGTTGCCATTTCAGGTGATAAAGTCAGTGCACGATTTAGTAACGCCTCGATGGCGGCGCCCAGCAACGAAGCAAACACGTTAACTCCTAAAACTTAAAGCCACGGTGAAGAGCAACGATGCCACCGGTCATATTCTGGTAGTCCGTTTGCTCAAAACCCGCCTCATCCATCATCGCTTTTAGCGTATCCTGATCTGGATGCATGCGAATAGACTCAGCCAAATAACGGTAAGACTCGCTGTCGTTGGCTACCAACTTGCCCATGGTGGGCAGTAAGCTGAAAGAGTAAAAGTCGTATAATTTTGCCAGCGCTTCACTGTCGGTTTTTGAAAACTCCAGCACCAGCAGTCGACCACCGGGTTTCAACACACGGTACATGGAACGTAGGGCTTTATCTTTGTCAGTAACATTGCGAAGACCAAAAGCAATGGTAATGACATCGAAGGTGTTGTCTTCAAAAGGCAGCATTTCAGCATTCATTTGCACGTATTCAATGTTACTCACTAAGCCTAAATCGCGCAGTTTCTCACGGCCGACCTTGAGCATGGAGTCATTGATATCGCCAAGTACAACTTTTCCTTGATCACCCACCAATTCACTGAACTTAGCCGTTAAATCTCCTGTTCCACCGGCTAAATCAAGTACTTTATGACCGGCTCGGACGCCAGAACTGGCAATCGTTTGGCGCTTCCACAGTCGGTGGATACCAAACGACATCAAGTCGTTCATGATATCGTATTTGGCTGCCACAGAGTGGAACACATCGGCGACCATTGAGGCTTTTTTATCTGCTTCAACCGTTTTATATCCAAAGTGGGTGGTGTTTTCTTGCGACTCTTTCATGTGGCTTCCATCATTACACTGCATCAATGTGTTTAGTGTACTTGATTGCTGGACTTAGGTGCAATTTCTTCTCGCGGATTGCGAAAAAATAACGATCTTATTAGGGCGAGTAGGTGCTGCTAATGGCTAGTGTAACAAGACTGACCTAAAGACTGTGCTTTTTGCGCGGCATAGCCTGCGCGTTTAACCAGAGCATTAAGGTCTTGTTCTGGCGCTAGCTGCGCAATCCCCAAGGAGAGAGCAACATTAGGCAGCGGCACTTTGCCTTTGGCACTGACGAATTTCAGGCGCTCGACCCCTTTGCGAACTTTTTCTGCGATGACATCCGCGGTATATAAGTCGATATCGGCCAAGATCACGGTGAATTCTTGCTTTCCGGTTCTGCCTGGCAAGCCACTTTCAACCACATAGCGTTTGAGGCTTTTGGCAATGCGATTTAGGACCACCTCGCCAACCATATCGCCAAAGCGTGAAACAAAGTCGTCAAGGTTTTCTACTTGTACACTAAGAGCACAGACGGTTTTTTGTTGTGACTGCCACAGTTCGACTTTTTGCTGCAAGAAGTGACGCTTGTAAAGGCCCGTTTGCGGGTCAAGTAAGTGCTGCTTACGCAGTTCTTTTAGCAGTTTCTGGCTTTGTTGGTAATCTTGGCGCGATTTAAGCAGTGCTTGTTTAAACTGCTTATGTTGCTTTAGCAACAGTTCAGTTTGCTTGGTCAGGGTGGTGAGAGCGCGCTTACTTTTCGCAATATTGTGCTCATCTAAATTATGAACACAATGACTGATCTGTTGTGCAAATTGGGTTACGTGCTTTTGCGACGCTTCGGTATCGTCTTGCAGCTGGGTCATGAGAGAGTCAACCCCTTCCAACAGCTGGGACTGCACTTTTTGACCTTGGTCGATGAACTGATAATAAAGTTGTTCGACGAACACCGAATCAATCTTGGTTTTGCTTTTCACCGCTTGCTCAATAGCTGCGTCCAGTTCGGCGTTAGCCGCACTGATATGAATGTAAGCAACTTGATAGTTTAATGGCGTTGGCGGCAAATGATGTTGCTCTAAAAACAGGCAGACCTGTGTCATCTTTTCTTGGGCAACAGCCATGGGATCATGGAACATCATTTCATTTACCACAACAATTAATCATAAAACGTTAATGAACATCCACCAATTCCGTCGGCGTAACTCTTGTCCTAATTGCACTAGACTTACATTAATCGGTATCGTGCGAATTTAAAAGCAAAAACTTTGTCTTTGAAATAGAAAATTTACATTTTTTTCTTGAATTGCTGATTTTATCAGCAGTTTTTACTAGGTTGGCTACATTGTATTCAATTTGGGTATTTAGAAATTCTATCGAATTAAGTTGCATCGTGAAAAGGACTTTTTTACCTTGGGCGATATACAAGTAAATGAAAATGGCTCTGTGCTGCTGTGGAGTTAGCGACATGGAACTGTGATTTAAACCGACTGAGGAAGTAAGCGTGTTATCACCGAAAATAAAGCTTTGGACTAAGCACTCTAGTGTGGCTCTGTGTTTGGCTGCCCTATTATCTGGCTGCGCGATGACGTCTGTGGATAGTAACTCTAATTTTACTGACATTGCAGAACAAGTGATGGAGTTTAGAGAGGATAACAACGCTTACCGCCGCGATATCGCCGCCGAGTATTTACTGCCCAACCTAAGTGATGAACGTTTAGCAGAGTTAAATCAGCAGCGTCTAGCATTTCTAGCCGAGCTCGATGACCTAGATCCGTCCTCACTCAGTGAGGATAATCAAATCAACTTGACCATATTAAGAGCACAAATCCAAAACCAGGTGGATCAATACCGTTTTAATAGTCATTACATGCCGCTGACTTCAGAATATGGTTTCCATTCTGGTTTGTCGTTTATGGTATCAAGCCATGACTTTAGTAAAGCTGAAGGTTATGAGCTTTATTTAGCAAGGCTGCAGCAAGTTCCGCGCTATTTTGAGCAAAATATAGCTTGGATGAAAAAGGGTATGGTGTCAGGGTTAACGCAGCCAAAAGCGGTATTAGCCGGTTATGAAAGCTCGATAGCCGCTTACATTGTCGATGATGTCACTGAGTCTGAATTTTATAAACCATTCAAAAGCAACAAGACCAGTATGTCTGACGCGCAATTTAGCGCGTTGCAAAACAAAGCGAAGAAAATTATAAAGCAGCACGTTATTGCGGCTTATCAAGACTACTTCGACTTTTTTGTCGAGCAGTATCGTCCAGCGGCAAGAGAAACCATTGGTATCTCGGCCACTCCTAATGGTGAAGCCTATTACGCTAATCGTGCTAAGTATTACACCACCACCGACATGACACCAAAAGAGATCCATGAGTTAGGCTTGCAAGAGGTTGCTCGGATCCGCGCGGAGATGGAAAAAATCATCGAAGAAGTGGAATTTGAAGGTACATTCGCAGAGTTTGTGCAGTTTTTACGTACTGATCCGCAGTTTTATGCCAAAACACCGAAAGAGTTGCTAAAAGAAGCGGCTTACATCGCGAAAAAAATGGATGCTCAGCTGCCTAAGCTGTTCCATACCCTACCGCGTAAGCCTTATGGTGTCGCCCCTGTTCCAGCCAGTATCGCGCCGAAGTACACTACGGGCCGCTATTCTGGAGCGCGAAGCGATACCGACGCAGGTTATTACTGGGTCAATACCTATGCTTTAGACAAGCGACCTTTGTATGTACTAGAAGCGCTTACGCTCCATGAGGCAGTGCCTGGTCACCACCTACAAATCGCATTAAATGCGGAACTTGATTATCTTCCTGAGTATCGCCGTAATGAATATATTTCAGCCTTTGGCGAGGGCTGGGGGCTGTATTCTGAGTTCTTAGGTATTGAAGCGGGTTTCTATCAAGACCCTTACAGCGATTTTGGGCGTCTGACTTATGAAATGTGGCGTGCGGCACGTTTAGTAGTGGACACTGGCATGCATATGTTTGGCTGGAGTAGAGAAAAGGCGATGAACTTTATGAAGGACAATACCGCGCTTTCTCTGCATAACGTTAAAACCGAAACTGACCGCTATATCTCATGGCCAGCACAAGCGCTGTCTTATAAGATTGGTGAGCTGACGATTAAGCGCTTACGTCGCAAAGCAGAGAAAGCGTTAGGCGAACAGTTTGATATTCGCGAGTTTCACCATCAAATCTTACGTCACGGCTCTGTGCCGCTTTTCGTCCTTGAAAACCAAATCGATCGGTATATTGAGTCGGCAATGAATCAGTAACTTTATTTGATTACACATCAGCCCAAGAGTTCTCTTGGGCTCTTATCAAGGTGTAACCTTGGCGCTAAGGTATCCGAGCTGAGAACCAGAACACATTATGGCTTTCCCTAAGGTCATGTTGTCTACCCTGCAAATGGCACGTTCTTCACCTTCATTACTTACGAGCTCGCTTTATTAATACTTTTTTAGATCAGAGTATTTAGTTTATTGAATCATGATGGTTCCAACTCTTTACTTTCAGTGGCGCTGCTTAAGGTTTAAGTTTCCAGTACCCTAAATCAATGCAGTGAGCACCGTACATTTGATGAGCCATGCTACTACCGAATAACAATATAACTTTGTAAGTTAGATAGTATCGAAAGAATTAGGAAATTCGTGCTCTATTTACGTTAGTTAATAAAAAGTATGGTTTATATAAAAACTTTGCTTTGTTAATATCGTTTATTCGATTTAGGTACATTTCAATCGAGTTTAGGCTCTGAAATGAATACTGGGGAATTTAAGGATATATAGATGAGAATAATAACGGTTGGCATATTTGTGAGCCTCTTGGCGTATACTCAATTACTAAGTGCTAAGCAAGTACCTATAGAAGTCTTTAGTGCTGGAGTTCAATATACGCAAGTGAAATTATCGCCCGATGGCAATTACCTTAGTTTCACCTCAAAAGTAGAGGGTAGAAACAGTCTCGTTGTTTTAAAGCTAGACAATAATAAAATCGAAAATGTTGTTAGGTTTTCTGGCAACGCAGAAGTCGGAAACTATGCTTGGGTGAATAATAACCGCCTAGTGTTACAAAAGTTATACTTACGAGGTTGGACCGATCACCCTGATTACCATGGTGAATTATTTGGTATTGATGCTGATGGTTCAAATGGTAAGTACCTAGTCGGTTACCAAGGAGAAATGCAAACCGGCTCACGTATTAAAAAAGCCACTCCGGTAAAGGGGTCGTCTTACATTCTCGATCCGCTGGTTGATGAAGAGCGCTACATGTTGGTGTACACCATTCCATGGAACGCAGGTAAAAATGCTAAAACTGTCGTGTATAGGGTTGACGTAAATAGAGGGACGAGAAGAAAAATAGCCAGCTCACCTTCAGCCATGGCTCGCTTTTTAACTGATAACCAAGGCAAAGTCAGAGTGTCATTATCAACCGATGATCATATTGATCAAACGATTCATATTCGAGATAAGGAAGATGGTGAATGGCAAGAGTTTGATGTCTTGGAAAACCTGACTGATATTAAACTACACACTTTCGATCGCAGCGGAAAAAAAGTTTACATTACGGCCTCTCAAGCCGGTGAAGCGGACAGCGTATTTGAGCTGACACTAGATACCGGTAAAACTGAAAAATTGCTGCAAGATAAAATTGCCTCTCCAAAAAAATTGTGGGTTGACGAAACAAACCACGAGCTATTTGCTGTGGAGTTAGAGCCAGGGTATCCCACCTATGCCTTTATAGATAATGACGCAGAGATGACAAAGCGGCTAAAAAGCCTTATTAATGCTTTGCCTGGAGAGCAAATACAACTTTTAAGTACCACCCAAGATGGCAGTAAATCAGTGGTCTTTGCTTCTAGCGATATTAATCCTGGTTCTTATTACCTTTATGATGACTCTGAAAAGAAATTGCAGTTTTTATTCAGTGCTATGGAGGGGATTGATAGAAAATATATGGCCGCAACAAAGCCTATTTCCTTCAAAGCCAGAGATGGTTTAACCATACACGGATACTTAACTCTTCCGGAGAACCAAGAAGCGAAAAACCTTCCGCTGGTGGTGATGCCCCATGGCGGACCGCACGGACCAAGAGATTGGTGGGGGTTCGATCCCGATGCGCAGCTGCTCGCTAATAGAGGGATGGCAGTATTAAAAGTTAACTTTAGGGGCTCAGGTGGTTATGGGCGCAGTTTTGAGCACGCTGGCCATAAAAAGTGGGGAGCAGAAATCCAATATGACATCATTGACGCAACCAAGTATGTTGTAGCACAAGGTTTTGCTGACCCTAACAATATCTGCATCATGGGCGCAAGCTTCGGTGGTTACTCAGCACTCCAAAGCTCGATAATCGAGCCCGATTTATTTAAGTGTGCCATCGGTGTAGTGGGGGTGTATGATTTACCATTGATGTTCAAAGAGGGGGATATTGCAGGGCGCGAGCGAGGACAGCGCTATTTAAAGCAAGTGCTAGGTGAGGACCAGCAACAGCTGAAAGCTTATTCTCCAGTATTTAACATCGATAAGCTTAAGGCGCCAGTCTTGGTGGTACATGGGGGAGACGACCAACGAGCACCTATAGAACAGGCTGAATCGTTAATTAGCTCTCTAAAGCAGGCCAATCATCCCTATGAATATATGTTATTGGAAAATGAGGGGCATGGATTTTATAAGCCCAAACACCGAACTGAGTATTACAAAAGAGTGCTGGCATTTTTACAGCAACATTTAACTCTTTAACTACAATAAGCGCTGAGGTATGTGCACCTTGGCGCTACCTTGCTGCTAGTTAAATGCCTTTGCGGCCACAACAATCTGTTTGCTATGCTGTATCTGTTACTGACAATGGTGCGGTAAAAAGCAGGATTGGTCTGAGTCGCAAAGTATTTAAGGAGCATTAATGTCTTCATTACCGCAAGACACGTTAAAAGTTGCGCTAATTCAAAGCGATATTGCTTGGCTACAGGTTGAGCAAAACCTTTCTTACTTTGCTAAGCAATTAAGTTCTCTAAGTGGCTATGACTTGATTTTGCTGCCAGAGACGTTTGCAACTGGTTTTGCTGTTGAGTGTGATATTAAGGAACCACATCAGGGACCAATTTTTCAGTGGTTAGCAAGGCAAGCACAAGCGCTTAACAGTGTTGTTGGCGGTTCTGTGTTGGTTTCGCATAAAGGGAAAAAATTCAACCGTTTCTATTGCTGTTGGCCCAATCAAGAGTTTGTGGTTTATGACAAACGCCACTTATTTTGTCTCGGAAAAGAGGGAGACTTCATTGACCCAGGAGCGTCGAGAACGTTATTCAATATCAAGGGGTTTAACTTTTTACCTCAAGTTTGCTATGACTTAAGGTTCCCTGTATTCCAGCGAAACCAAGGCGACTATGACGTAATGATAAACATTGCCAACTGGCCAGCGGCAAGGCGCTCTCACTGGGATACTCTGTTGGCTGCACGGGCGATAGAGAATCAGAGTTATGTACTGGCGGTGAACCGTATTGGCACCGACGGTAATGGCATAGCTCACGATGGTGGAACCCAAGCGTTCGATTACAAGGGCAAACTCATTACCCAGGTGGCCGATCATCAAGAAGGGGTATGCACCGTAACCCTGCATAAAAAAGAACTGCAAAGCTACCGGCACAAGTTTCCCGCTCACCGCGATGCAGACCCCTTCACTCTAGGCTAATATTCAGCGTTGGTGCTAGGAGGCATTAAATTGATGCACTAGCAGTTCCGTTTTCGTGGCGCTAGCCGAGCCATCGAGGTTGAAGTAGCTCAATTGCGCTTGCATCGCTTTGGCTTGATCTGCCATTTGCTTAGCGGCCGCCATGGTTTCTTCGGTAATGGCCGAGTTCTCTTGGATAAGATCGGTGAGTCGCTGTACCACAATGTCGACCTCTTTTATGGCCTGTTGTTGCATGGAGGTGGAGTCATTAATTTTGACAATATTGTGATTCACATCGCTAACGGCTTGCATGATCTGCTGTAGTTTTGCGCCTGAATCATTGGCAAGTTCAGTGCCTTGCTCTACCTTAGCGTTGCTATTGCCAATAATGTCTTTGATTTGCTTGGCCGAAGTGGCGCTACGCCCGGCAAGTTCGCGGACCTCGTTGGCAACCACGGCAAAACCGCGACCATTTTCGCCTGCACGGGCCGCTTCTACTGCGGCATTCAGTGCCAATAAGTTAGTTTGAAAAGCCAGGCCATCAATCACCGAGACAATTTCATTGATGTCTTTGCTGGCTTTATTGACTTCACCAATGGCTGCCACTGTTTGCTCAGAGAGTTGGCCCCCTTCTTTGGCAATGCTTTCCGTGTTGTGTGCCAAGCCTACTGCATCACTGGCTTGGTTCGAGACCTTGGTCAGTTCCTCCAGCATATTGGCGGTGCTGGCGCTGGCCTCTTCTAAATTGGCGGCCTGTTCTTCAGTGCGTTGGCTTATTTCGGTATTGCTAGCCGCGATTTCACCGGCACTTTGTGAAACATAATTAGCGGCAGTTTGGATCCCCTGAATAACCTCTGTCAGCTTGTCTATGGTGGCGTTGGTATCATTTTTAAGTGTGGCAAACACCCCGAGATATTGCCCTTCCACGTGACGGCTCAGATCGCCTAAGGCGACGGCACTGAGCACGTTACTGACCTCACTGATGGCTGTGGCAACTTGCCGAGTCGAATCATTGACGTCGAGCTTAAGCTGTAATAATTGGCCTTGTAACTCCAGCTCAATGGTGTGCTCAAAGTCCCCTTCAGACATCGCCGACATAACATTACCAAGCTCGGCGATGACTTGCTCTAGGTTACTGACTGAGCGATTAATATCAACTTTTAAGCTGTTCAGCTGCCCCGCCATATTAGACTCGATAACCCGGTCAAAACGACCATGGCTGATGGCCATCATAACGCTTGAGATTTCTGAAATGGCACCATCCACGGCGGCAATAGAAACATTAATATTATCTCTGAGTTGCGCCAATTGACCGTTGGCTGAGGTAGTTATTTGCTGTTTAAAGTCGCCGTCACTGACCGCGGCCATAACCGTGCCAATGTCTTGCATAACATTATCTAAATTCGCCATACTGGAGTTGATATCTTGTTTTAACTCATCCAGTTGGCCGCTCAGTGGGGCATCGAGTTGCGCCGCAAAGTCGCCTTGGCGCAGGGCCGCCATGACTTCACTGATGCCATCAATTGCTAGGCTTAGGCCAGCAACGGAATTATTTACTGCGTCTTTTAATTGCGCGAGCTTCCCTTGCGCGGCGACACTCACTTGCTCTTTAAAGTTACCTTGCTCGACGTTATTCATCACATGCACTATGCCATTCATGGTGGCATCGAGAGAGCCCAGCGATTGATTAAGGTTGTTTTTCAAGTCATCAAGATCGCCCGACATGGCCACGTCAAGGCGGGTATCAAAGCGGCCACTGGCCATATCGAGTGAGATTTGATTGAGCCCAGCAATGGCTTTACTCAGGGTGCTGGCACAGTGGTTTGTGGATTGTTTTAGGGTATCTAGCTCTCCGCGGCAAGAGACATTAATGCGGTCATCAAACTTACCCGCTGCCATTTTATCCATCACCCGGTTGGTTTCACTTAAGGACTGCTGCAGAGCCTCTAGCAGTGAATTAAATGCCGCAGCACTGTTGCCTATTTCATCGTGGTTATGAACCGGTGCTCGCAAGCTGAAGTCACCTCTTTGCTCCACCGCCTGCATGGTGTTAACCAGTTGAATGACAGGCTTACTTAGGGTCTTGGAAAACCAAAAAGCAATAGCACACACCACAATGGCCGCAGCCACCAACACCACAATAAGATATTGGGATAGGGCCGTCACAGAGGCAAAGGCTTCGGCTTCGTCGATTTCGGCGACCAATGCCCAGTATTTATCAAAAACGCGCACAGGGGTGAAGGCGGACAAGACTTGAGCACCATTGTAATCGGCAATGATTTGTTGCCCTGAGCGCTGAGCTAACGCTTCATTGACCGCGAGTGTGTCGACTTCACCCTGTTGCGGATTTTTAAAAGAGTTAACCACTGAGCGTTGTTGTGGGTCTAAAAAGGAGTCAGAGCGCATCAGTTTATCGGGCCCAACTAGGTAGGTTTCACCACTGTCTCCTAGCCCTTCGCGCTCGGTCATAATGGCATTAATGGCATCAATTGAGAGCTGCACTGCAATGATGGCAACCACTTCGCCATTATTGACGATGGGTTTGCCGATAAAACTGGCTGGCGCGTTGTACGAGGGCAGGTATTGCTGGTAGTCAGCAAACCCCGTAACCGTGGCATCCGTTTGTGATTTAAGTTGTTGGTAAAGGGACGCTAAGTTACTGTTAGCAAAAGGCCCTGATGTCAAAGAAGTGGCAAAATCCACCTCTTTGTAAACCGAGTAAACGATATTTCCTGAGCGGCTATCAATAATAAAAATATCGTAGAAATCATAGGTTTTAGCCATGTTAACAAAGTAGCTGTGATAGCTCTGGTGGGCTAAATCGTAATTATCAAAATGACCTGTTTCGAGGTATTTATGCTTTTCGCCAACGGGGTAGGGGCTATTGGCTAAATAGCGGTTTTGTAGGGCTGTGGCACTGCCAGATAAGGCCTTAGGGATGCGTTCTGGGTCGATATTATATTGGTTTTCGGCATTAAACTTGGGTGTAAAGGTATCGCGATAATAGTTCGCCAACGGTTGTGAATGCTGCTCTGGCGTCACCTCGGCAAAACTATCGATAAATTCTGCCGCAATCATTGGCAACATTGGATTTTGGGTCAATGCTGTGAGGTTATTTTCAACGCCATGAAAGTAGCGTTGCACCGCGCTTTTTTTTACTTCGCTGATGCTGCCAAGCTGATCATATATTTTCTGACTCATGGCATTTGAGGCGGTATTGATGGCAATGGCAATCAGCACCACTAAGGGCACCATAGCAACCAGTAAAAATGCACTGATCAGTTTTTTGGAAAGATTAAGAGAATTAAAAAAACGCGTGATTAAAGACATAACCTTGTTCCTTGTTACGGCCAATGTACCCATAACAGCATAGAACACTAGCGGTTGAAATCTAGTCAAAATCAAAAGCCCAGCGAATATTTTCGCTGGGCTTGTAAGGCTAATTATCCAATTGGATTAATTAGTGTTTCCAATGATACTTGTGTGCCTTTTCTTCCATGTATGCTTCTGTTGCTGAATGCATCGGGGTTTTATTACCATTTTCAAAGAAGAATGGCTGGCGTTTACGGTCGTAGTTGCCCACTTCGTTCATGGTAGCTGCGTCATAAACACGGCCATTAAGCACGGTGTAAGCGACTTTTTCTGACTCGCGAATATCATTTAATACGTCCCCATCAATAATCACTAAGTCAGCCAGCTTACCTTTTTCGATAGTACCAATATCGTGGTCCATGGCCAGGTACTTGGCGCCATCAATGGTACCGCTGCGCAGAGCTTCCCAAGGGGTAAAGCCACCTTGTGCCATTGACCACAGCTCCCAGTGTGCACCTAGGCCTTCACGTTGGCCGTGGGCGCCAATATGAACCGTAACCCCTTTATCACGCAACTGTTTTGCCGATTTTGCCGCGTTGATGTGATTGTAGTGGTGTTCAGGTGCCTTTTCGCGACGAATTGAGCGCGGGTTTAGGATGTAGTCTGGAACAAAGCTGGTTAAGCGCTCGTTTTTCCATACTTCAGTGGTGTCATAGAAGTAGTCTTCGCCTTTAATGCCGCCATAGGCAACATTAAACGTTGGCGTAAATCCTGCTTTTGTTTGACTCCACATTTGTACCACGTCCGAGTAAATATTCGGGATCGGTAGCGCGTGCTCTAAACCGGTATGACCATCGATGATCATATTCATGTTTTGCTGGAACTTCGAGCCGCCCTCTGGTACCACCATGATTTCCATTTCTTTTGCCGCTTCTAGCACCTGCTGACGGGTATCGCGGCGAGGGTGGTTATAACTTTTGACTGAGATAGCGCCAGCGTCTTTTAGACGTTTTACATGGAACTGGGCATCTTCTAAGTTATTGATAGGTGTTTTATAACCTGGTGCATTACCGGCGTATAAAATACGTCCCACCGAGTAGATACGTGGTGCAACGGTTAATCCCGCACGTTGTAACTCGGCCATAGAGAAGACTTCGTTAGAGTCATTCGATGGATCGTGAATGGTAGTCACACCAAAGCTGACGTTAGAGAACTGGTTCCAGTTTTGCTCTGGTTGTAAATTACGGCTGCCGTAGCTGCCGTGTGCGTGAGCATCCACAAGGCCCGGGATCACTGTTTTACCGCTAATATCCATGACTTTTGCTGCGCTTGGGAGCTCGACCTCATCGCGAGTGCCAACAGCGACAATGCGGTTTTCCTTGATTAACACCACACCGTCGTTAATGACTTCCTGCTCTTCTTCGGCATTACGCATAGTAACCACTTTACCACCTACCAGCGCAATCATGCCTTCTGGTTTGTCGGCGTCTTGTTCGAAGCTAAGATCGATGCCTTCTGCGGTTAACTCATCGACGTCAGCGGCTGCCCCTTCTAAAAAGGCAAAGGTATCTGTCAGCTTGCGTTGATAAAGAGTTGGACCAAACGCCCAAGTTAAGGCACTGCTGTCGGCTTTCCAGTTTAAGAAGTCACCGGAGTATTTCGATACTTGTTTAACTGGGAATGATTTGCTGCCTTTGTTGATCGACAAGGTTTTACCTGTGCTGGTAAAAGGAGCAACAAAGGTATTAAAGTTTTCGATAAAGGCAACGTAGTTACCATCTGGTGAAACGCGATAATCAAAGATGTACTCACCTTTAAAATGTGAGCGCTCCTGTTGGCCATTAAGATCCACCGACTTCAATTCGCGGCTGGTGCCACTGCTCATGGTGCTAAAGTAAATGCGCTCTGAGTCGGCACCAAAGTGTGGGTTATCGCCATTTTTGATGATGCGTTTGGCTTCACCGCCCTCGCTACTTGTAATATAAATCCCCGGTTCCATAGACCAGTCGCCACTAAGCAGGTAACCACCGGTGACCTTACGGTAGATCACGTTTTTGCCATCAGGTGAGAAGCTAGGGTTAATGTAATGACCCGGCTCGGCAGTAATGACTCGGCCTTCACCACCTTTGGCAGACACAATGCGCACCGCCCCTAAGTCTTGATCATCCCAAGTGGTGTAAACGATGTGTTTGCCATCACGTGAAAAGCTAGGATAGAACTCAAAGTGTTCGTTTTGCTCTGTGACACGTTTTACTTCACCAGAATCGATGTCTTTGACATATAAATAACCCAGCGCTTGGAAAAGGGCCGTGCTGCCGTCTGGTGATAACTGCGACCAGCGTGCCAGTTTTACTTTAAAGGTATCTGGAGCCACATCGACGGCAAACTTAAGCGCTGGAGTGATTTGTTTCTCTGCAACAACGCGAGTTGGAATAGCCGTGACTTGCTTGCTGGCAATGTCTACTTTGTGGAATGTACCATCGGCCCAAAATACTAGCGCTTTGCTATCTGGGGTATAAGCAAATGCTGGTGTGTTACCTTGCGCGCCATTGGCCTCTTGCAAGTCGCGGTCTAATCCCGCAAACACTTCGGTTTCAATGCCCGACTTTAAATCTTTGATATAAAGGGCGCTTTGCATTTCTTTGCCATTCTCGATGCGCTTAACGAATGCAATAGAGTCGCCATCAGGACTTGGTGTTGGGCGAATTGCACCACCTGAACCGCGGATCACGGTTTCTTCTTCACCGGTGGCTAAGTCCCAAGCGCGGATCTCAAATACCGATTCCATGGCGTTTTTGTTGTATTCCCAACGTACGCCTGGAGTGGCATCTACTGAGTAATAAATTTTTGTGCCGTCGGTGGAAAAGGCCGGCTCTGCGATATTTTTCTGTGATTTAGCGCCATGTAAACGCTCGCGTACCAATACGCCTTTACCACCTGAAATGTGGTACATGCGAATAGAGCCACCAGGAATAGTACGACCGGTTACTTGCCCTTGTTTAACGGCAATATATTGACCGTCTGGAGACCAAGCTGGGTTGTGTAGCAAGTTATGGGTTTCGTCAGAAACCTTGCGCATATTGCTGCCATCGACATCCATAACCCACAGGTTTTCAGCGCCTTCTCGGTCAGAAATAAAGGCAATCTTAGAGCCATCTGGAGAAAACTTTGGTTGGAAATTCCATGCTCTGTCGTTGGTGAGTGCTGTGGCTTTACCACCAGAGATAGGCATGACATATAAGTCGCCCAACATGTCAAAAATGATGTGTTTGCCATCTGGACTAACATCGAGGTTACTCCAGGTGGTTTCATTGGTATCGATGGTGATCGTTTGTTTCTCGCCCGGCGGGTTGAGTACGTCCCAACCCTGCTCAGATTGTTCTTCAACTTGTGTATTAGCTGCGGCTTCTGTGGCCATGGCTGGCTGTGTAAAGCCAAGTACGGCGGCACCAATAGCAGCGGCCAAAGGTGATTTCAAAAAAGACATAGGTGTTCCTTTATTTTATAGTTTTATATCAAGTTACGTTTACCATTCAGGCTCAACTTGAGAAGGTTTACCTGGTGCTATTAGTGAGGCTTTCTTGCCCCATAATAGACTTCTCAAGTAAGCACAATGGCAGTCATAACTTGGAATTCAAAACCTGCAATACGGCTAGTATTTCGCGTCATGATGGGAGTCATTCCCAAGTTCATTGAGTACGCAGAGACACTGCCTTGAGCTCAGTAATTTTGCCAGCATGAACAAGTTTTTTGCCGTTGTCGAATAAGTCGCGATTAATGACCTATTGCATGGCCTCCTTTCGCACATACTCCAAATAGGCATTGAGGCTTTGTTGCCATAGAGCCAATGCTTGGGTTAACTCGTCGTGGCAAGACTTGTTATCCAATAATCGCCGCTCTGCGGTTTTTAACAGTGTACCAAAACGGTTGAAGCCGAGCTGCAAGGCGGTGCTCGCTAAACGGTGCAGTTGCCGAATGCTTTGCTCTGGGTCTTGCTCCAGCTGTTGCTGGATATGATTGAGCTTGTTTCGCGCAGACAACACAAACTCATTGTAAATCGAGGAAATTTCATCATCACTAAAGCTACTAGTGAGAGCATTCACCGCGGTTTCATCATACAGGGTGTCGGGCAGGGCGGTGGTGAGCGATGCTTTTTGAGGCAGTTGCGATTCACTGAGTGCTTGGCGCAGTTTCTCTTGCTTGATGGGTTTACCGACGATGTCACGGATCCCTAAGGCTAAATATTCTTTCACTTCGTCTGGGCTTAGGCTGGCGGTAAATGCCAAAAATGGCGTGCGCTTATTTTTATGTTCTTCACTTTGTAACTGGGTTAACACTTCTTGCCCTGAAAAGTCGGGCAGGTTCATGTCTAGCAACACCACATCAAAGTGATATTGCTTTAACATCGCAATGGCACTGCTGCCATCTTTTGCTAGTTTTACTTGGTGCTCATCTGCCGCCATAAACTCAATGGCAATTTTTTGATTTAAGTCTAAATCTTCAACCAGCAACACTTTCAGGCCGGTGACGCAGTTATCCCGTTGTGGGCGCTGCTCAACCAGGCTGAGCTCGCCAATATTGAGGGTTAAATCAAAGTGAAAGGTGCTGCCTTTATTGACTTCACTGGCGATTTCCAGCTGGCTGCCAAGACGATTGAGAAGGCGACTGGTAATCGCCAGGCCCAGACCAGTGCCGCCTTTAACCTTACCTGCACTACTTTGAACGTAGGGCTGGGTTAACTTATTGATGTCTTCTTGCTCAATACCTGGGCCTGAGTCACTGATGCTGAAACGCACTTGGTGCTCGATTTGGCGGTCTTGAAGGATTTCAACTTTCAGCTTGACCTCGCCTTTATCGGTGAACTTAATGGCATTGCCCACCAAGTTAATTAGAATTTGCCGTAACTTTTGTTGATCGCAGTAATAACAGACCTGATCGGGCAGCTCATACATTAATTCAAATTTGAGCTGTTTTTGCTCCGCTAATGGGCTTAATAGCAAGCATAAGTTTTCCAGCCAACTTTTTAGTTCGACGTCTTCTTCGTACAGTGCCTCATCGCTTTGCTCCAAGCTGGCGTATTCCAAGACCTTGTCAATCAACAGATTGAGTGACTCGGCAGAATGGACAATGGCTTCACAATAGGCTTTATTACGTTGGTCTTTGGTTCTACCTAGAACAAGTTGGGCGCTGCCAAGAATGCCATTCAGTGGGGTGCGGATCTCATGGCTAATGGTTGATAAAAACATGCCTCTGAGTTCAAGGTCTTGCTGCGCTTTTAGCGCCAGGCGATTAAGATTATGCTCGCGTTGCTCATTACATAACAAGGCCATGCCTGTGGCGTAAAAAATGGGCGCCAATACGCCATTGAAAAACAGTGTAATAATAAACCAGTTTTCTTGCAGTAAGGTAAGCTCAGTCACCTCCCCCATCAACAGCGAGCGACCACCAAAAATGGCAAATAAAATCAAAAGGATAGTAATGTAAACAATGCTGCCGTTAGGGTACTTAAAGCGCGCAAAGCGAGCAAAATAATACAGTAATAAGGAGGCCTCTGCTAAATGCTGCAGATCAGACACTAAAATACGATTACGCAGGCCAGAGGTGGAGGTACTAAAATACACCAAAAGCAGAAATAACACCGCGGTTAGTAGCAAAAAAAAGTTAAACTCAGGCCCTTTTATCCCCAGAAACTGACGAATGGCAATGCAATGAACGATGGAGGCGAAAAACAGTAATCCGTTCGCCAATGGGATGGTTTGCCAGTTATCGAAATAATTGAATAACGCAAACGAAGCAATGGCAAACAGCAATACCACGGGGTAAAAAACATACAACAAGGTGCCGGGAGTATTTTTATTGGCGCGCCAGGTCAAAAAGTTAAGCAGTGCCATCATGGCCGTCATGACGAGGCTGGTAAGGTAGAGCGTTTTCGGATCCAGCATGAAGCAGTATGTAATTTATTAGTAGTGAGCGTTTAGCATAGAGGTAAATGCGGCGGCAGTAAAGTCACTAAAGAGGGCACGAGCACAGCCACAGCTGCACTCGCCAAGGGGCAATTAACGAATTTCGTCAGGAATATTTTGTTGTGCCCAAGACAACAACTCAATGCGGTTACGGCACTTGGTTTTTCTAAACGCACTGTAGAGGTGGGTTTTAACCGTATGAGGGCTAATGTTTAGCTCTTCGGCGATTTCTTTATTTTTCGCCCCTTTACTCATGAGTGCAATAATGGCCTTTTCACGCTTGGTCAGCTTAATTGGCTCGATATCGCCTTCGGTGAGTTTGTGTAACGCATCTTGGTTAAACTGCAACATACGATTAAGTACGTTACACATTACGTCGCGACGATACCACAGCTGGTTTTCTAGTAATAACCGGATCCCTTTCATCAGTACATCGGCATTGTCGGTGGTGTAAAACACACCACGAATACCGCTGAGTAAGGCGCGATTCGCAAGCTCTGGGTTTTCGTCGAGATTAAATAACACGATGTCGCATTTGACATCAAGGTTAACCAATTGTTCTTTTAGTTTGTTCCAAGCGTCAGTGGCTGCTGTTTCGATAAAAAGCAAACGGGTACCTTCCGGTACTTCTGTAATGTCGGTACCTGTGGTTACGTCTAGTCCTTGAGTTTTTAGCAAGGGTTGCAAAACGTTGATACCAATCGTGTTAACTGGCTCTTTATCTAATAGCAAAAAAGCACTACTACTCATTGTTGGATACACTCAATTTTTTCCAATTACTCAATGCTAACATGGGACTCAGACCTTTTGTATTAGAATTTTTATTACTGGTTAGACAAGTCTGTTATAAAACAAAGCGAAATAATACAGCAAAAATATGGATAAAATATGCGCCTGCATGTAATTGCATGAAAATAAGTGATTTTCTCATTAATTGGTAAATATCTTATCCATTTACATAATTTAACAACGAATAATTTAAACTGGCACTTTTTTCGTATCTTGGTAAGGGGGCCAACCCAGTGGTTTACCAGCTAACACGTGTAAATGAATATGGTAAACCGTTTGTCCGCCATGCTCATTACAATTCATCACCGCTCGGTAGCCATCTTCAGCAAATCCGTGTTGTTTGGCGAGTTTGGCGGCGACTACGTATAAGTGACCCACTAAGGCGGCGTTTTCTTCATTGATATCGTTGGCAGTGGCAATGGCGGTTTTTGGGATCACCAACACATGAAAGGGCGCTTGTGGGTTAATGTCCTTAAATGCCAGCGCCTGGTCATCTTCATAAACGATGTCGGCTGGGATTTCACGATTGATGATTTTGCTAAATATAGTTTCAGAGCTCATGTAATTTCCTTACGGTGACTGATAACAATGGCAGATGAATGTCATAGCATAGCGGACTCTATTGTAGACTCAATAGTTTCATGCACTTTGAAAAATGCAGCGATTTTAGCGAGGATAAGATACATTAGATGAGAAATAGATAACCCCGAAGGAGTGAACCATGCCATTTTTAAGAACCTGGGTACTGCTGTTAATCGCCATAGTGCCTGCCGCACACGCTGCGCAGCTTAACTTTCCCGAAGAAATTATTCCCTTACAGGTCGGGGAAAAAACCATTGAGCACTCCTTTTTCTCCAAGGTCAGAGAAGTGCAATTAGAGCCTGGACAATATCAGCTTAAGATGCGCTACAGCGATCTGTATGAAGTGGGATATGATGACCATGAAATAATCGAATCTGAGCCTTTTTGGGCAACGGTGACGATCAGCCAGCAAGGTCAGTATCATATTGAGTTCAACCGGCCTAAAAATGTGGTGGCAGCTAAAACCTTTGCTGAGCAACCACTGATCCAATTACAAGCGCCGGATGAGTCGTTGGCCACGTCACTGGTGGTGAGTAAAACGGCGCCGCAACTGGCCACTAACAACACCCCGCCAACCTCGTCGCCAACAACGGCTGCGCAATCCACCGCGGGGGCACCCAGTAGCAGTCAGTCGATGTCAATGCCGGCTCCGCCTACGGCGGCACATCCAGATGTGGTTGCCATGTTGCAGTATTGGTGGCAACAAGCAACACCGGCACAAAGAAAAGCGTTTTTAGCAGCAATAAAAGCGCAGTAAGGCACTTTATTGCTGCTGTAACTGCTGGCGCTGTTATTTAAACAGGGCGTCGATAGTGCCTTGTGCAAGCGGGTGGTAGCCAGGGCGTGCGGTTTGATACACACGGTACGCCCAGTCACGTTTACCATTTTCAATCAGTGACTTATACAGATTAACAATCAGCTTACGACGGCCAATACTGACTAAGTGTTTTTCCAGTGCCGGGTAGATGGCTTGGTAACCATTGCCCACCGCGAGCATATACCAAGCAAAAGCACGTTCAGCGTTGGTTGATTGGGTTAGATTAAACGCTTGGTCGAGAGCAGTCATGCGCTCAACAGATAAGTCACGAGGTAAGTTATTAATAAAGTGCAACCACTCATGTACGGTCCAGCTTGCCGTAGGTAATTGCGCTAGGGCTTTCTCGTCGTTTAACCAAGCCTGGGTCAAGGCGTCTACCTTTTCGAAAGCATCAGAAGTCGGATTTGGGGCATCGGCTGGCAGGCCTGGCTGGTAAATCCATTCTTTGGCTTTTGCCAAGCTGACGACACCTGGGTGTTTTTGTAGTAGGTGCTTATCTAAATAGGCAACGAACTCGTCGGTGGTCAATGACTTAAAAGCAAAGGTATCAAAATAGGTTTTAACAAAGGCATCGAAGCGCTCACGACCAAATTGTTCTTCAAGATAGATTAAGAACAATTGTCCTTTGGTGTATGGTACTGAGCTGAAGGCGTCATCAGGATCGCGGCCATTGAGCTTTAAGTTCAGTCGTGTATCTGGCGCATCAATGGTTTTTAGTTGTGCGCGCAGGCCGGCAGCATCAAGGGCTTGTTCCATTACCGCGCGGTCGCGGCCAAACACTTCTTCCATAATGCGGTTTTCAACGTACGAAGTGAATCCTTCATTAAGCCACAGATCTTCCCACGTGGCGTTGGTCACCAAATTGCCTGACCAAGAGTGCGCTAACTCGTGCGCAATGAGGTTTACTAAGCTCTTATCACCAGCGACCACCGTTGGAGTAATAAAGGATAAGCGTGGGTTTTCCATGCCACCGAATGGGAAGCTAGGAGGTAGCATTAGTAAGTCATAGCGACCCCACGCATATTCGCCATACATGGTATTGGTTTTGTCGATCATGGCTTGGGTGTCGTTGAATTCTGCTACCGACGCATCCAGTATTTGTGGCTCGGCGAAAATAGCCGTTTGGTGTGACATTTCTTTATATTCTAAGTTACCGGCACCGATAGCGATTAGGTACGGTGGAATAGCTTGTGGCATATCAAACCAGTAGTCACCATCCTTAATCAGTGCACCGGTATTATCGGCACTCATTACCGCTCGGACATCATCGGGGGTCTGTACTCGCGCAGAGTAAGTGACTCGCATCGCTGGAGTGTCTTGCACTGGGATCCAGCTGCGCGCATGAATGGCTTGCGACTGGCTATACATAAAGGGATGCGATTTGCTGGCGGTTTGTTGCGGTGTTAACCACTGCAGGCCAGATGCGCTGGGTAAGCTGTTGTAATAAATCCGAGCTTTTTTGGCTTGCTGCTGGAAGTGAATCGTCAGTTTCGCCCCTTTAACATCATCGCGCATAGCGAGCTCAAAGCGCGCGGTGTGCCATTTACCATCCGTGCCTTCATACATGACTTTGTCGATTTCTAAATCACGGGTATCTAAAATCAATTTCTTGGCATTACGATTTTGCCACGCCAGGGTGTGCTCAACGAAGCCTTCTAGTTGCTTGTCTGCAAAGTCTACGTCTAAGTCGAGGTGTAAATGGGTGGTGATAACCTCATCCAAGTTGGCATAGGTATGCTCATCCACGGCAGCTTGAACTGCTGTGCTATGAACCATGCCTGCCATTGCAAGGCTAAGTGTTAGTGCCGAAAGTTTCATCATAGTGCTACTCTTTTATGTCTTCCCAAGTTAGAGCGCTTAAGATAACGAACTTTGCGCCATTTAAACAGCGTAAGCCGATAGACGGCATAAATTGGAGTGTCTTACTAAAGTTATGGCGATTAATGCGTCAGTCATGGGAATACGCTAAACTAGCGGCAGTTTTTTTATCTTATAAGGTACTGTCGTGACGAGTTTGCAGGCTTATCACACCTTTTCGCTACCCGCTCAATGCGCCTCATTGATCACCATAAACGATGCGGCGCAGCTCAAACAACTGGATTACAGCCAGCCCTTTTTTATTCTCGGAGAGGGCAGTAATACGATATTTTTACAAGATTATCAGGGTCAAGTGATCCGCATGGCGCTACAAGGGGTGACCATCAGCGAAAGGCACAGCGACTTTCAAGTTACCGTAGCAGCTGGTGAAAACTGGCACCAACTGGTACTGCATTTATTACAACAAGGCATTGCTGGGTTGGAAAATTTAGCCTTGATCCCAGGCTCGGTAGGGGCCGCTCCGGTGCAAAATATTGGCGCCTATGGCGTTGAAGTGGCGCAATTTATTGACCACGTTAATGGCTTTGATGTTCTCAGCCAGCAATTTCAGCGGCTGTCGGCCAGTGAGTGTCAATTTGGTTACCGAGATTCGGTATTTAAGCAGCAACTGAAAGACCGCTTCATCATTACTGAAGTAGTCTTCAATTTACCCAAGGCATGGCAACCGCAGCTAAGCTATGGGCCGCTGCAATCGTTAAGTCCTGATGCCACAGCAGCAGAAATTTGCCAAGCTGTTATTGCCATCCGCCGCAGCAAGTTACCCGATCCGGCGGAGCTGGCGAATGCCGGCAGCTTTTTTAAAAACCCCATTGTCAGTGCTGAGCAGGCAAGGCGATTACAAGCTGATTATCCCAACCTGCCTAGTTACCCCACGGTTGACGGCCAGGTGAAACTGGCTGCCGGTTGGCTAATTGAACAAGCTGGCTTAAAAGGCACGTGTTGCGGTGATATTCGAGTTTACGAAAAGCAGGCGCTGGTGTTGGTGCATCAAGGTAATAGTAGTGGGGCTGAACTTGAGCAGCTGGTAAGGTTGATCCAAGGTAAGATATGGCAACAATTTGCGGTGCGCTTAGAGCATGAGGTAAGACTGATAGCGGCTCAAGGTGAGTGCCACATAAACTTGGATAGCCAATATGAAAGCGCCTGATGATAAAAAGCAAGCCATTTTAGCGGCACTGAATAATGGCCAGTTTGTTTCTGGTCAAGCACTGGGTGAGCAGCTAGGTGTTAGCCGTGCGGCCATCGCCAAGCATATAGCGTCGTTGCAACAGATGGGGGTGGATATCTTTCGGGTTAATGGCCGCGGTTACAAGCTGAACTATAGCCTGCCACTGATCCAGCCAAATCGTTTAGCCCAGCAATGGCAGCAAAGGTTTAATCAGCCTTGCCCGATTGAGTATCATGCCATTATTGATTCCACCAATAGTGAATTAATGCGCCGCTTGCATCACAAAGCGCCGCTTAACTCGGGTCATGTGTTAGTCGCTGAAATGCAGCAAGCCGGCAAAGGTCGCCGCGGCAGAGTATGGCAATCGCCGTTTGGTGCCAATTTATACTACAGCTATTATTGGCAGTTTGATGCCGGTATGCAGGCCGCAATGGGAGTGTCGGTGGCCGTTGGTTTAGCAGTATACGATGCCCTGCAACAGCTCTATGGCATTGAGGTGGCATTAAAGTGGCCTAATGATGTCTATCTTAAGCAACAAAAATTAGCTGGAATATTAGTAGAGCTTGACGGCCAGGTAGAAGGGCCTTGTCACTTGGTGATTGGTATCGGTCTCAACATCTGCATGCCGGAATCTGCGTCTGCTCAGATAGAACAAGCGTGGACCGATCTGCAGGCCCATGTGGGAGAAGTAGATAAAAACCAGTTAGTAATGGAGTTGACTAAAGCGCTGGAGCAGCGTTTAGCGCAATATCAAAGCAACGGCCTAACGACCATGACGGAACAATGGAATCGCTTAAATGCCTTTAAAGATGCCGCAGTGACGCTAAGCACTGGGCAAAGAACTTGGCGGGGGATCTGTCAGGGCATTGATAGCCAGGGTGGCCTATTACTAAAGCAAGATGGTGAAAGCAAAGCGTTTTACGGTGGTGAGTTGTCACTGAGAAAGGTAAGTCAGTCATGAAGCTATTAATTGATGTAGGTAATACCGCCGTTAAGTTGGCTGTGGCTGTGGCTGAGGAGTCAGAGTTGCGGCTGGTGGCTGAGCAGGACATCGATTGGTCACAGCTTGAGGTGGTTATCTGTTCACAAGTAGGCCGCAGCGCCGGACTGGAAAGTATTATCGCTCAGGCTCAGGCTTATAAGCTGCCGATTGCCTATGCCGAAGTGACCCCTGAGCGTGCTGGCGTGACATGCGCTTATAAAGAGTATAACAACTTGGGGATTGATCGTTGGCTGGCCGTGTTGGCAGCACATCAAGCTTTCCCAAGTCAGGCGGTCATTGTAATTGACTCCGGTACCGCGACTACTGTAGATGTGGTGAGCGCTCAGGGGGAGCACTTGGGAGGGTGGATTGTTCCGGGCTTAGATTTAATGGTCTCGAGTATTACCGACCGTGCCGAGCGAGTGTTTTGTGACCCCAATACCCCGTTTGCCGATGAATTTGCCAACAATACACCGCAAGCCGTGAAAAATGGTGCTTTAGCTGCAACCCTAGGGCTAGTGGCACAAGCCCAGCAGTTATTACCTCAACAGTCCGTCACCATTGTTTGTTGTGGCGGCTACGGCAAGTTGCTCAGTGAGCACCTAGACCAAGCCCTATTTGATGAGTTATTGGTGTTTAAAGGGTTGCATGTGTGGTGGCAAAACCCGCAATAAGCATAAGGATGCCATGGATTTGGCTTAAAACTGAGCATTTGGCCAAGAAATTTCATTTTTTTTGCATCTAGCTGTTGCATCGCGTCATGGGTTGCTCTAATATCTCGCCCCGTACTAAAGCAGTGCCGACTTAGCTCAGTTGGTAGAGCAACTGACTTGTAATCAGTAGGTCATCCGTTCGACTCGGATAGTCGGCACCATCTTTTTACCCTATCTTGTGTAGGATGCTTTAGGAAAGAATTTTTTCGTGGAGGGGTTCCCGAGCGGCCAAAGGGATCAGACTGTAAATCTGACGGCTCTGCC
>NZ_JBLWMW010000043.1:0-33392 GCF_048515945.1 Pseudoalteromonas 'SMAR' | reverse complement strand
GTAAAACCGTAAACATGATGGAGCTTATCCGTAACATCGCAATCGAGCACAGCGGCTACTCAGTATTCGCAGGTGTTGGTGAGCGTACTCGTGAGGGTAATGACTTCTACCATGAGATGAACGACTCAAACGTACTAGATAAAGTATCTCTAGTATACGGTCAAATGAATGAGCCACCGGGTAACCGTTTACGCGTAGCGTTAACTGGTCTTACTATGGCTGAGAAGTTCCGTGACGAAGGTCGTGACGTACTTTTCTTCGTTGATAACATCTACCGTTATACTCTAGCGGGTACAGAGGTATCAGCACTTCTAGGTCGTATGCCTTCAGCAGTAGGTTACCAACCAACTCTTGCTGAAGAAATGGGTGTACTTCAAGAGCGTATCGCATCTACTAAGACGGGTTCAATCACTTCAATCCAAGCGGTATACGTACCTGCGGATGACTTAACTGACCCATCTCCAGCAACAACGTTTGCTCACTTAGATGCAACAGTAGTACTTTCTCGTGATATCGCTTCACTTGGTATCTACCCTGCGGTAGACCCACTTGATTCATCTTCACGTCAACTTGACCCATTAGTAATCGGTCAAGAGCACTACGATACAGCGCGTGGCGTTCAAACAGTTCTTCAACGTTATAAAGAACTTAAAGACATCATCGCAATCCTAGGTATGGACGAGCTTTCTGACGAAGATAAGCAAGTTGTATCTCGTGCACGTAAAATCCAGCGTTTCCTATCGCAGCCGTTCTTCGTTGCTGAGGTATTCACAGGTGCACCTGGTAAATACGTTTCACTGAAAGACACGATTTCTGGCTTCAAAGGCATCTTAAACGGTGAATACGATGACATGCCAGAGCAGGCTTTCTACATGGTTGGCTCAATCGACGAAGCAGTTGAAAAAGCCAAAAACATGTAATTAGGGGGTTGTTATGGCAATGACAGTACATCTTGACGTAGTAAGCGCAGAAGAGAATCTATTCTCTGGTGACGTAACTGCGATTCAAGTGACCGGTAGCGAAGGTGAACTTGGTATTCACCCTGGCCACGCGCCACTACTGACTGGCCTAAAACCTGGTATGGTTCGTTTGGTTGCAACAGATGGCACAGAAGATGTTATCTACGTTGCCGGCGGCACGCTTGAAGTTCAACCACAAACAGTAACAGTCCTAGCGGACGTTGCTATGCGTGCTGAAGAACTTGATGAGCAAGCTGCTGAAGAAGCCAAGCGTGAAGCGCATGCGCAAATGGCTGCAGGCTCTGCAGACGAGTTGGATTACCAGCGCGCTGCTGTTCAACTAGAAGAAGCGCTTGCACAGCTACGCGTTCTTCGCCAGCTGCGCAAATAGCCAACCACCTATCTGGTTATAAAAAACCCACACTGAAGAGTGTGGGTTTTTTTATGCTTGCGAAGCAGAGAAGTACAATCGAAAACAACACTTACCTTCTTTTCTATTCCTCGCTACAATATTGCACAATTTGTACTGAGTAAGTACTTATCTGCCTGCCAATTTAGGTATCGCGATGCACATAGAAGTGATGGCGTTAAAGGCATAAGAACCCAAAGGTGCGCTTGTTTAACTGACACAAGAAAAAGGATCCTGTGTTCATGCCATTAAATACAATCATTCTGGCTGCGGGTAAAGGTACCCGTATGCGCTCGAAGCTGCCTAAGGTACTACATCCTATTGCGGGTAAACCTATGGTGCAGCACGTAATTGATAATGCTGTTTCTCTTGGAGCTAGGGCTACAAACTTAGTGTATGGTCATGGCGCGGAACAGCTAAAGGCGGCTTTGGCACATAATGAGGTGAACTGGGTACATCAAGCTGACCAGTTAGGTACCGGTCATGCAGTTGCGGTTGCTCAACAATACATTGGCGATGATGATAAAGTATTGATTCTTTATGGTGATGTCCCACTGACTAAGCAAAGCACCCTACAACGTTTACTGGACGTCACTCCAGATAATGGCCTGGCGGTATTAACGGTCGACTTGCCTAACCCAACAGGGTATGGCCGCATGCTGAGAGAAAATGGCAAGTTAGTTGGTATTATTGAACAAAAAGATGCTTCACCACAGCAATTAGCTATTACTGAAATCAACACTGGGATCATGGCTGCTAATGGTGGCTTATTGAAAAAGTGGCTAGGTCAGCTATCGAATGACAATGCTCAGGGCGAGTATTACCTTACGGATATTGTTGCCATGGCTCATGCTGAAGGAATCGAGATCGCTTCAGCGCAGCCTGATGATGCTATGGAAGTTGAAGGGGCGAACAATCGTGTTCAACTTGCGGCTCTAGAGCGCGCATATCAAGCGTGGCAAGCCGAAGAGTTAATGATTAATGGTGCCAGCCTTGCCGACCCTGCACGGGTTGATGTCCGTGGTAGAGTGGCTACTGGGCAAGATGTTGAAATCGATGTCAATGTGATTTTTGAAGGCCAAGTTGAGATTGGTAATGACGTTGTGATTGGGCCTAACTGCGTGCTGAAAAATTGCAAAATTGGCGATGGCGTGGTGATTAAAGCCAATACCATGATTGAAGATGCCCAAGTTGCCGATAAATGTACGTTAGGGCCTTTTGCACGTTTACGCCCTGGTGCCGTAATGGAAGAAGACTCTCATGTTGGCAATTTTGTCGAAATGAAAAAGTCACGCTTAGGCAAAGGCTCAAAAGCCAACCACCTTACTTACCTTGGCGATGCGGAAGTAGGTGAAAAAGTGAATATTGGTGCCGGCACAATTACTTGTAACTACGATGGCGTTAACAAATCAAAAACCATCATTGGTGATAATGCCTTTATTGGTTCTAACTCGTCGTTGGTAGCACCGGTTGAGATTGGCTCTACCGCAACCGTAGGTGCAGGTTCGGTGATCACGGCAACGGTTAAAGATGAACAGTTGGCTGTAGCCCGTGGTAAACAACGCAACCTTGATGGTTGGCAAAGACCGCAGAAAAAATCATAACGGCAATGTTGCCTACCATCTACGCGGTGGTGGGTAATTGCACAAATCTTATTTAAGGCGGGGGATCTCTCGCCTTAACGCATTCCTTTTAGTCACCGCTCGTGGTACATTGTCTTTTCATAAAAAAATATTAACAATAATGTTACTCAGTAAGTGCTATGGATAATTTATTTCGCCGCGAGGTGCTAGAGCATAAACAGCACCGGCTTGAAGGCACGATCAGTTTAATTCAACCCCCCGTATTTAAAGTACTCGGCTTACTTATCTTAGTGGTTGTTATTTTAAGCTTGGTATTCTTGTCTGCTGGTAGCTATACCAGAAAGGAAAGGGTTTCAGGGGTAATAGAGCCCAGTGGTGGCTTGTTGCGCGTTGCTTCAGGGCAGCAAGGCGTGATTTCAGAAGTGTTGGTGCAAGAAGGTGAGCAGGTCGAACTTGGCCAGCCTCTATTGAGGATTGCATCGGCAAAGCACAGCACCGAAGCAATCGAACTAAATCAGGCCCTGCTAAATCAGTATCGCTTTCAACAAAAAAACTTAGCACAACAAATTGAGCAATTGCGAAACCAGCACCAATTGGATTTAAAGGAGCTTAGGCGTCAGCGAGACACCGCTAGAGCTAAGTTAGCCGAATTAGAAAGCCAAGCGAGTACCTTTCAGCAGCGGCTCCTACTCAACCAAGATTTAGTTTCACAAATTGCGACTCTTAAAGGCACAGGGTATATATCTGAGCTGGAGTTACAGCGACAAAAAGACACCTTATTATCTCTGAAGCAGCAGTCTTCCACTATTCGTTCAGAGCGAATTGCCTTAGAAGCACAATTAGAAAACATCAAAAGCCAGTTAGCTAAGTTACCTATTGAGCAACAAAACCGTATTTCACAATTGCAATCGCAACAAGCGGACTTATTGATTCAAATCTCTTCCATAGAGCAGCAGCGTTTAGGTGAGGTAAGGGCAACACAAAGTGGCATAGTGACAGGGTTGCTAGCAAAAGTAGGTAAAAATGTTTCGGCAGGACAACACCTATTAACACTAATACCTGAAAATAGTGCAATGCAAGCGGTGGTGTATATTCCTACATCTGCCTTCGGCTTTATCAAAGAGGGGCAATCAACCAAGTTACGTTACCACGCTTTCCCATACGAAAAGTTTGGTATTTACCAAGGTCAGATCGTCGAGTTAAGTAATAGTGTTATTTTACCTGCAGAAACCAGTATGCCAGGCATTATTCAAGAGCCTGCCTACCGTGTAGTTGTTGCTTTAGCAGAGCAAACCGTGAAAGCGTATGGCAAAGATACACCGCTTAGAGCCGGTATGACGCTAGATGCCGATATTGTGGTAGAAGAGCGTTCGCTATTACGCTGGTTGTTCGACCCTGTATTTAGTATCAAGGGACAACTATGAGTTGGGTGACGAGATTGAATCAACGGTTAAACCACAGCCGTGTTGTGACAAATAAGAAGTAAAAGGGTCGCTATGGAAATGGAACACGAAGGCACAGCGAGCAAGTTAGAGTTCTGGTCGCGCAAATCACTGCCAGTGATTATTCAATCGGAAGCCGCAGAATGTGGTCTGGCTAGTCTGGCAATGGTTGCAGGGTATTATGGTTACCACACCGATCTGACTCGTTTACGGCAGCGCTTTAGCATCTCGATAGAGGGCTGTACGCTACTCGATATCATGCACTTTGCCGAAAAGCTCAACTTGACCACCAGACCCTTGAGAATAGAGCTTGAAGATCTGGATGCGCTGCAAACACCTGCCATTTTACATTGGGATATGAATCACTTTGTGGTGCTTAAAAAAGCGAATGCCAAACGAATCGTGATCCACGACCCTGCTGGTGGTGAAAAAACCTTTACCATGGAGGAGGCGTCAAAACACTTTACCGGGGTAGCGCTAGAACTAACTCCAACAAAAGATTTTGAAAAAGAAGAGAAAAAGCCCACTCTTAGATTTTCAGACTTTTGGAGCCGCATAACAGGGCTTAAGCGCTCCTTATTACTGATATTTACTCTGTCAGTTTTACTGCAAGTATTTACTCTTGCCGCACCTTATTATATTCAGCTGGTGATTGATGATGTCATCTTAACCGGTGATACTTCGCTCCTGACCGTGTTGGCGGTTGGCTTTTTTATGGTTTTGGTGTTTGAAATAGCCACCAATGCTTTGCGTGGTTTTACCTTACTGCACTTTGGTAACCAAATGAATATTCAACTGGGGGCAAACCTTTTTCATCACTTAGTGCGTCTGCCGATAAGTTATTTTGAAAAGCGTCACATGGGGGATGTGGTTTCTCGTTTTGGTTCATTGCAGCAAGTAAAGCAATTGCTTACTACAGGTGTCATTGAGGCAATCATAGATGGCCTTATGGCGGTGATCACCTTAGCCATGATCTTTTTCTATAGCCCTATGTTATCTGCGGTGGTGCTTGTTGCGGTGATAGCTTATGCCATCATTCGTATCTTAATGTATCGGCCATTTCGAAATATTAGTGAGCAAGAAATCATGGCGCGTGCTGAAGAAAACTCCAACTTTATGGAAACAGTACGTGGTATTCAAACTATCAAATTGTTTGGCTCAGAGGTAAAACGTGAAGGACAGTGGCAAAACCGCTATGCCAATGCCATTAACCATAATATTCGCCTAGGTAATTTTAACATTGGCTATGACGCGATAAATCGTGCCTTGTTTGGCATTGAAAATATTATTGTGGTGTATTTGGCGGCACACTTGGTGATAGCTGGTGGCTTTAGTACCGGTATGCTATTCGCGTTTATGTCTTATAAGCGCCAGTTTATGGATAAAACCGCTAACCTCATTGAAAAGCTGATTGAGTTTAAAATGCTAGGGTTACATTTTGATCGTATTGCTGATATTGCACTGACCGATAAAGAAGAGCTGCAGCCCGATAAGTATCGAAAACTTACCATTAATGGCAGGATCACCGTTAGGGATGTATCTTTTGCCTATTCAGATGCCACGCCGAATGTCATTAATAAGCTCAATTTAGACATCGAAGCAGGAGAGTCAGTTGCCATCACTGGGCCTTCAGGGTGCGGGAAGTCGACTTTGCTTAAACTGATGTTAGGTTTGAACCAACCCTCTCATGGTGAGATTTTGATTGATGGGGTGCCGCTTAGTCAAATTGGTGCACGCCAATATCGCCAGCAAATTGCTGCGGTAATGCAAGATGACGAATTGCTTTCTGGCACGGTTGCAGACAATATTGCCTTCTTTGACAGTCCAATCAACATGGAAAAAGTAGTACATTGCGCTCAACTTGCAGCCATTCATGATGATATTAGTGATATGCCAATGGGTTACGACAGCTTGATTGGTGATATGGGGTCGAGTCTTTCAGGGGGACAAAAGCAACGAATCATCTTAGCGCGTGCGTTATACAAAGACCCTAAAATCTTATTTATGGATGAAGCAACGAGCCATCTTGATACCGGTCTTGAGGAAGACATTAATGAGGCCGTATCACGACTAAAAATAACCCGAGTGATTATTGCCCATCGTAAAGAAACAATTGCCTCTGCGGATAGAGAAATCAAAATGAGAAAGCCTGAGCAGCCTGAAGGTGAAGAGTTACAGAGTGAATCTGAGTAAGCCCAGAAAGCATGGATGTACTATTTACCGAGGTAAGCTCGGTCATTTTGCTAGCAAAAGGTCATGTTGCACATGCTATTCAGTAGTAAGTGAAGGTGTGAGCAGGCTGCTGCATTGAGGCTTTTTACTTCTTTTAAAAAGCTTCGAAATGAGCTTCTTGAGTGTGGGTATAAAAATACCTGCGGGTATTAAAACGTAAATTGAGAAGCTAGGCTGCTGACGCAGGTAAATATTCGATGTTACTGAAACGGTGGTTGTCTGGAGCGAATGCTTTTTTTATTATCCCTGATTTGTGCTTTATAGAAAACGGCGCAGCTCTCTAAACACTGGCTGCATATATGTGTGAAAGGCCAAAACAGTCATCCATTTTGGCCTGCGACCATTAAAAAACTGGGCGGCAGTTCGGTCCACCATAGCCGCAAGTATGCTTAGGTACCAAAGTTAATGGGCCGTCACACACATCTGCATCTGTCCAGTTAGCACCACCAGCTACTTGTGGTGTCATTTGTGCTGGTAGTGATTTGCTATCTGCGCTTAGAGCTTTGATTTTCTTCTTGTTTAACTTTAAGTTCATTAAATATCTCCTTTATGTGATACAACCATTATTGTTGCATTTTTAAGTTAATATATAAAATTATTGTTATCAAGTGATTGTTTTATATTTTGAAATGTTGGTTTATTGGTTTTTTTGTTTACTTCGGGTTAATCTAGATGCAGATGTATTTTAGAGTAAACAAGGATAGACATGTCAGAACAAAGCATTGCCACCCCCGAACAACAAGCAATCATTCATGAAATTCTACAAAAGCTGAGTAAAACCGTTTCTGAGAACATCAATCAAGTCAGTGATAACGGTTTATTGTCTGGTTTGGCAGGTCAATTACTGTTTTTATTTAATGCCCACAAAATAAACACGGCATTTGTTAATGAAGATATGTTCGCTAATAAACTGGAGCAGCTACAATCACAACTCGATCAACAAAGCTTAGAGCTAAGCAGCGGTTTAGCTGGGCAAGCATGGTTACTTGAATATTTTAATCAAGCTGATATGAGTGATTATGATGCTGAATTGCTTGATGATGTTGACCACTTATTCCTGCAAGCTTTAAATCATCAACCGTGGTCCGGTGAAATTGAATTTGTTTTAGGGTTGGCTGGGTATGCCCCTTATATTGCTAGAAGAAGCAAGTGCACAGATCAAACCGCTTTAATAAAAGTACTAGTCGATAATTATAGCAGTGTGGCAACGTGGTTGGAGAATGGTCAGGTTTGTTGGTCTCAACCTCCAGGGTCAGTATACCGGTTTAATACCTCGACGCCTTCAAAGCCAGAGTATAATTTAGGCTTAGCACATGGTGTTCCAAGTGTGATTGCTGCGTTATTGCCTGGGTTACAAGTGGAAGAACTAAAAGACAGTGTTACCAAGCTATTACTGGCAAGCTGTGACTGGTTACTGGCACAACAAAACCCAGATCAAGATGACCTGTGCTGCTTTGGCTCAGTCGTTGGTAGCGATTATCGCTCAAGGTTAGGTTGGTGTTATGGTGATTTAGCTATAGCGCTTCTTATAGCTCGCGTTGCTACCGCATTGGATCGCCCTTCTTTAATGGAGCGGGCGCAATATATTGCTTTGAAGACGACGCAGCGAGATGCGGTGAACGGAGCCATAAACGACGCGGGTTTATGTCATGGCTTTGTTGGGCTGGTTAGTATGTATCAGCTGCTGTATCAATTAATCCCACATCCAGACTTAAAAAAGACAGCACAGTACTGGCTCGACTACACCTTAGAGCAATACCACCTTCATGGCCTTGAGGCATTTTACGCCTTTAATGGTGATACACGAGCAGGATATGAAGAATATGGCTTCTTAATGGGATATGCCGGAGTTGGGTTAGGCCTCACTGCGGTGCTAAATGATGATTTGGAGTGGGCAGAGTGTTTATTAATGAAGTAGTTAAAGGAGCTAACATGTCCAAAAACAACAACACAACGGTGACGAATAGTATAGCGCCTTTTTTTGTCATTAGAACGCCCAGGCTTAGCTTAGAGCTACTGTCTAAGTTTGCTGATGAATCTAATTGTACTAATGCCATTTTAGAACAGTGGTTGGCTCTAGATGGTGTGCTTGAGGCTGTCTATTTAGCCAGCCCATCTTTACTCGAAAGAATTGAGCTATGGCGGCAAAAACCTGAGTCTAAACAGGGTAAAAAGGTGGCTCAGGCGTTATTAAAGTACATGCTTCGAATGTGCTCTAGAGCAACACCCTTTGGTTTATTTTCTGGAGTGTACAAAGGCCAGTTGACTGAGCAGTCGACTTTACAAGTTAAATCTCACCAGCAAGACCTGCGCAAAACTCGGTTAGACATGTTCTACTTATCAGCTCTAAAAGAGCACATAGTAAAGCAAGCCAGTAGTTTAAATTACAAGCCAAACTCCTCACACTACTTTGTTGCTAATCAGTGTCGTTATATTGAGGGTTACCTCTCCAATAATAACATGCAGTATCGCTTAAGTGCGGTGGAGTCTGATGAATATTTTAAGTTTGTGATGCAAGCAGCAGCCGAGGGTAAGCCATTTTCGGAGCTAGTCAGCTCGTTCATGTGCAAGTACCCGGAAGCAGAGCAAACTCAAGTTGAAGAATACATACAAGCTCTTGTTGATGAAAAAGTTTTGCAAGCTGATTTGCCATTACCCTTAACAGGGGAGTCGCCAGATTTAGGGTTACTCCGGTCACTGGAGCAAGCCGGTGAGTTAGACATTGCTGATAAGCTTGCAACGGCACTGACAATGCTAGAGCGCTTGGACCATAATAGCGATGGCTCGATAAAGCCTTACCAGCAATTGATAAAGCACTTTCAAACGTTGCCAGTAAAAGCCGAAGAAAATAAGCTCTTTCAGACCGATGTCTACCGTTCTTTTGAGCACTGCCAAATTGATAACCGAGATGTTCAGCGTGTTGTACAAAAGTTAGAGCTAATTGCAGAGCTCAGTAACCATAAAGTAAACAATCCGCTGGATAGGTTTATTAGCCAATTTAATGCACGGTTCGAGGGGCAGTTTGTTCCCTTAGATGTTGTGTTAGATGATGAGTCGGGTATTAGTGTTTCAAATGAGACGGGTTATGAAGCGCCATTAATCGCTGGGCTAAATTTGGCTAGAGAAGGGGGGGAGCTGCGAGAAAGCAGTGCCGCTACTCCTTTAGATCTCATTGTAGAACAAGCGATTAGCTTGCCAGAGAACCGCAACAAGGACTGTATTGTTCTAAAAAGCAAAGAATTGAAGCAAAAAAAAGCGTCGACAAAAACACCCGTCAGTAAAGATTTTCCAGCTTCATTTGCCGTTATGTTAAGTATTTTTGAAGACCAAAAACACAATACAGTTTTTAAATTCAATGGCTGTGGTGGTCCCTCGTCGGCAAATCTTATCGGTCGTTTCTGCCATCTTAATGAGGAGCTTAAGGAAGAACTTATCACAGAGCTTAAGCGTGAAGAGTCGCACTCAGAAGATGTCATTTTTGCCGAAGTGGCACATATGCCAGAAGGACGTCCTGGAAATGTGATTGCTCGCCCTCACTTACGTCAATATGAAATTGTATTTATGGCAGACAGTAGCCTAGACGAAGCGTATCAAATCCCTTTAAGCGATCTATACGTGTGGGTTGAAGGTGAAAAGGTCAAACTATGGAGTAAACGACTCAACAAGCAAGTAGTGCCTCGCCTTTCTTGTGCTCATAATTACTCCTCCCGAAGTCTAAGTGCCTATAAGTTTTTATGTATGATGCAGCACCAAGACGGTAAACCACCTGTTTTTAACTTACCCAGCAGTACAGTGAATGCAACTTTTGTACCCCGCATTATGCTGGATAATTTGATCTTGAGTGAAAAGACATGGCGGATTAATCGCAAAGAACTGGTGTCACTCTATAACGATGGTGATCTGGATAAACAGCAATTATCAGCATTACTTGATAAGTATCAATTAGACCCTCAGGTGAGTTACGCAATGGCGGATAATGTATTGCAACTTGATCTTCGCCGTCCAGAGCTACTCGCAATATTATTAAACGAAACCAAAGGAAGAGAAAGAGTAGAGCTTAAAGAGGTACTGACATCACAGTTGCACTCAGCGGTGACCGATACTCAAGGCAATCACTACAGTAATGAAGTTATTTTGCCTGTATTTAATGCCAATGCTGCAGTCCATAGGCACTATACACACAGTCCTCTGGAGCATATTCAGGCTGCAGCAATCAAACGTCGATTTAGTGCCGGCTCAGAATGGTTGAGTGTAAAAATATATTCAGGCAACTCAGTGTTAGAGCAGCTGCTTATTGAAAAAATACTCCCCTTTATCGCCGAACATCAGCAGGATTATAAAAAGTGGTTCTTCATTCGCTATGGCGATCCTAGTTGGCATTTAAGGCTGCGCTTCTTAGGTGAACCAGAGAAGTTATGCGGTGAATTATTGCCAAAGCTGAATCAGCTCTTAAGCCCGATGATAGAGCAAGGAGAGCTACAAAAGGTTGAGTTGATGACCTATGAACGTGAAGTTGAACGTTATGGCGGCCCTGAGTCTATGGCACTGGTAGAGTCATTGTTTATGGCCGATAGCGAGATGATTGCTAAAGCGTGTCAATTGGTCGAAGAGTATGGTGAAGATGTGCGTTGGCGTATTGCTACACTGTGCAGTGATAGGCTCTTAACCTTATTTGGATATAGTCCGGCGGAAAAGCTAGCACTAATTTCAACTTTACGTGCGGCGTTTGGTCGTGAATTTAATGAAACGAGTGTGTTGCGAAAGCAATTAGGGCAACGTTACCGTGAGTATCAAACACAACTTGATTCGGACTTTAAACGAGTACAATCATCTCAAGTAAAGCAGTGCGATGATAGTCAAAAAGCCATTTTAGCGTTGCTACAGAATTGGCAGCAACAGGCTCAACCTGTGGTCAATCAGATCTTGGTGTTGAACGATAAAGGTTGCCTTAATTGTAGCAAGGACACTTTGTTGGGCTCACTGTTGCATATGCACAACAATCGAATGTTTAAAGCTTATGGCCGAGAACAAGAGTTGGTTATCCACGATATGCTAAGAAGGAAATATTTCTCTTCGCAACAATTGCCAGAGCAATAAGGAAAGAGGCAGCTAACTGCCTCTGTTAAGTCTATACTTGCATCAAAGCAATAAACTTTGGAGTGCAATATGCATACACGTTTTCTAGCAGTACTGCTATTGCTGAGTTGTTAGGTGTGGGCTCAGCCGCAACTAATTGATGAGCTTAAGGTTTTTACGCGGTACTTAGGAACTTGGGAAGCGAACTTTCCCGCTGCTAAGGGTAAGCCTGCAATGCAGGATGTAGCTCGATGGGAACGTGCTCTTAATGGCACGGCAGTGCGGACTTTGCTCTCTATTAATAAGGGGATGTATGGTGGTGAATCACTGATCTTTTGGGATAACAGCAAAGCAAGCTTAGTCTTCTTTTATTTCACTACGGCTGGCTTTTATACGCAAGGCACTATGGAGGTGATTAGCCCAACAGAGTTTGTTGCTTATGAAGAGGTGCACAATAGCAAAGAGGGGATAACTAAAGTGAAATCCACAAGTAAGTTTGCGAACGGCGAGTTTTTAGTATCTACCCAGTACCTAAAAAATGGCAGTTGGACCACCGCCACGACCCGCAGATACAGAGCAAGTCAAAAAAAGGTTCAGTTTAAATAGTCAAAGTCCCCGTTTGGGCACTTTGACTGATAATTTATCTGCTTAGTAGATATCAGGGCATGTGTACATGCCGCAAGTGTTGGCTACGCAATGCGTTAGGCCAGCTCTACTTAGAAAATAACCGTTACCACCGGCAACTTGAGGAGTCATTGCTGCTGGAACGTGTTTTTTGTCAGCTGATAGGGTTTTCATCTTCTTTTTGTTTAAAGATAATTTCATTTTAGTATTCCTTCTATGTGTTTACTCTCGATGAGCTATTAATTGGTGTGTTTGTAAAACAAAAACCTTTAAGATGTTTTATTTACAAATAAAACACACTCAATAAACAAAAATAACACATTTAATTTTTTTTCAATGTGTTTGGTCAATAAAGTTGCAGTTTGAGTCGGTAGTTTATCTTTGATAGGCAGGCTGACTCTGTTCCTTTGCTGCGGTTATGCTAACTTTAACAGGTAAATCTTGATTAACACGGCTAAATTAACAAGGGTGTAAGATGCAGCAGCGGTTATTTTTTGGAATTGCTATTGATGAGGCAGTACGTGCTCACATTGGTCAGTGGCTGGTGGATAGTGTCGTGGCCAATAAAGTAAATACGCACCCAAGTAATTGGCACCTTACTTTGGCTTTTCTGGCCATGGTAGAGGAGTCTCAAGTGGCTAGTTTGTGTGACTTTGCCAGCACCTTGACGGTGCCAAAATTTACCCTTAACTTCAGTGAATACGGGTATTGGTCTCATAATGGTATTTTTTACTTGAAGCCAGAGCAAAAGCCACAACCACTGTTAGATCTTGCTAATCCATTGCGAGCATTTGCACAAAAGCGAGATCACTATCACGATCCCCATCCTTTTTCGCCGCACATTACTTTATTTCGTGGATGTAAGCCAGAACCTCAGGTGGCAAGACCGATTAAGCCTTTCTCATTGGATGTTAAAAAGTTTTACCTTTATCATTCACACCGTAATGAGCAGGGCCTAGCGTATGATCCTATCGCATCATTTTTCTTGCAATAATGCTTTTAGGTACAGATGCTCAGCGTTTAGTTGGCATCACCTTATGCAAATAGAAGGTGGGTTTTAGTGCTAGAGTGCACCATGAGGTGCCAGTCTATAATGTCTATAGCCAGTCCTGGTGTGGCTAATTAATAAACAGTGGACAGGGAGAATCGCTTTAAACCTCCAGTGAAAGCATGGTTAATATTCAGCAAGATTAAAAGCTAAATAGCCGTTTTAGCTGCCTGGAGAGCAATTCAAACCAAGAAAGTTTTACTCGAGGATAACTGGCACATTTTAATAATAGTGCTTGAGTCGCCTCGTTTCTGCTGGGGCTAATACCATGACGACGGCAGGCTGTGGCTGCAGTTTGCCAATCTTGTTGGGCAATGGCGGTAAGTAGCTCGGAGAAGTTTGTCTGTAAGGTGTCACAGCCTAAGTTGTATGCCATCTCCAGTAACGCCGTTTTAGCTGGTGTGGGTAATGCTTTATAAGGAATACTGGTCACCGATTGCTTCGCTAATAAAGCGCTAAGTTCGCGCTCAAAGTGTTTGAGTCGCCTTGTTAATAATGCTTTGGAGATTTTTGGTGCCAGAGTTAATTTGGTGTGTTGCGCGTACCATGAAGCTTTATGGCCCTGTGGCAGCTGTGAGATGGTGTGATATTCGTCGAGCTTCTGTTGTAGGGTAGCCATTTGCTTAGAGCGCCTGTCTAATAGTGGCAATTTACAGAACCTTTCCTTGTTGGGGAGGCGAAAGCCCACGCCAATGCTGGGGATACCATCAAGGTCTAAGTGAAGAAACAGTACTTCGCTTTCAAACTGCAGCAGGTGCTTTATAACGCCTTTGTAGAAGTGGTTGGGTCGGTTGAGCAATGTGGCACCTCCGTGATGACCGATTTCTCATTGGTGACATAGCACTTCTTAAGTATAGAACAGTAACAGGCCTGCGCTTTAAAATTCGTTTTGGCACGGTCTATTTTATCCCACAGTCCCTGATTAAAAGTGCTTTTAGGCATGGTAAAAATGTTGTGTTTGGTTCGGTCATGTTGTTTTCCTACGGAGATAAAAACACCTGAAGTGTTTCACCAATCTTTAAACGATTGTGAGACAACTGATTCCATTGCTTGAGCTTAGCCACGGTGACATTAAACTGCTTAGCGATACGCCATAAGCTATCTCCCCGCTTCACCTTATACTCTAGCTGTTTATCAGCCAGGATAGGCAGAATAAGCTGCTTACCAGCACGGATGTGATCGCTTTTGAGACGATTAAATGCTTTTAGCTCAGCCACCGAAAGTTGATAGCGCTTGGCAATGGTACTGAGGCTATCGCCGCGACGTATGGTGTATTGTTGCCAGGTGCCGGCGGGCATTTTGGGCAAGTCGGCGAGCATAGCATGCCACTCATCAATACGCTTAGCCGGGACCACAACGTGCTCAGGTCCGCCTAATAAAGCCGGAAAGCGGGCATATCCTGGATTCAATGTTGCAATCTCTTGCCAGCGACTCAAGTCAGTAAGAATGGCACCTTGCTGCAGCGCAACCACTTCTAGCGTGGGCTGGTTAGCGATGGCAGGAAACTCCATTAAATCATGTTTGAGCAGCTGTGCGGCCGCCAGCAGTTTGGGTACATAATGGCGAGTTTGCCGCGGGAGCTTAAGATGAAAAAAATCGGTGGGTTTGCCTGCACGCTTGTTGCGGGCAATGGCTGCGGCCACTCGGCCTTCTCCGGTGTTATAAGCGGCAATAGCGTGATACCAATTACCATCAAAACGCTTATGTAAGTATTGCAAAAAATCCAAAGCGACGCGGGTTGAATCAACAATGTCTTGGCGACCGTCGTACCAGTTATTAATTTTAGCGCCATAGTGCTTGGCAATCAGAGGGGTAAGTTGCCACAAACCCGACGCATGCTTGTGTGAGTAAGCTTGAGTATTAAAGTCGCTTTCTATTAGCGGCATTAAGGCCAGCTCAATAGGCATTTTACGCTGCTCAACTTGCTCCACCAAATAATACAGCAAAGGGGCAGCGCGCTCGCTGATGGTATGCATGTAGTTTGGGTGTTTTAAATACCACTCAATACGACGTTTTACCCGAGGGTCATTAGAGTCAGCAAAGCTCAGTTGTGCCTTTATTCTTAGCCATAAATTGTCGCTCGCAAGCGGATCAAAGGAGGGGGTTAGCTCAACGTTTGATGTGCTTGCAACAGAGGTTGGCTGTGCTTGCTTAGCTACCTGTTCAGAGTTTGTCGATGCTGAATGCTGAGGGTTTGGTGACTGTATTTGACTACAGCCGTTTAACAGCAAAATACCAACAAGTAGTGGAGTAATGAGGTTTTTCATAACGCCTTTTTATTATCCTTTTATTATTATGCAGTCCATGTCGCGGGCCTGAACCACATAAGATTGTATATAAGTTCGGTGCAAATGCAAAAATCAGCATGATAGCAGTTGTGGCTGGCTAGTGTAGGGCGATGAAATGGATACAAAATGAACTTCTGAGTTACAGCATTTAGCATTGATTAATAGATTTCTCGCAATAGCACGCGGTTGCTTAGTGAGCGTCTAGTAATTATTTACTCAAGACGCAGTTGCTGCTTAAATTGTGCTTTGTAGGTTCTTGAAAGCGTTATTACTTTCCCACTTTGCAATGTTATTTCACTGTCACCACTGGCAAGCGGGGTGATACTCACCACCTTTGCAACATTAATGGCAAAAGAGCGATGAACGCGCACAAAGCCCACGGGATCTAAGCGTTGACATAACGAAGTAAGCGTTGAACGTAGCGGGTAAATGCGGCCATTTAAGTGCAAATTGACGTAATTTCCAGACGACTGTAACCATTCAACCTCTTCAACTTTAACGATAAATTCTTTACCAAGCTTACGTACTAATAAATGATGAATAGGTTTAGAAGGTGTGTCACCTTCTTCACTTTCTTGTTTTATTGGTGACGCCTCGCCAAGCATATGGGATACACTAAATTGATACCCTTTTATGAGTGCAATAAAGAACACTAAACTCCAGGCATCTTTTTGATATTCATAGATAAGTTCGAACCAAGAAAGATTGAAGTTGTACTCTCGTTGCAAGCTAAAATAAATCGTTTCACGTAATAACACCATGATGCCAACATGGCTAATACAAAATATCAGTGAAGCAATAAAAAATCGCGCTGCGACCTTAAAAGGCTTGTGCCAAAGCCAAGGAAAAGTACTCAAGTACCATGATATAGCTGGAATTAAAGCCAAACTGGCCGCGGCGCTGGTATATTCCCATACAAAAGGTTCCCACAGCGCAAAGTTGAGCTGCGCATCTCGTTTGGCATCCATGATCTGTGTAATGGCGTTTAAGGTGTTATTAACTGCCAGAAAGAGCGCGAGTAAAAGCATGGCCATCAACGGATGGTATTGCTGAATAAAGGTACGTGAAAACATCATGGTTTAAGTTTTTCTTTTACTCTAGCAAGTGGAAGCAAAGTGGTCACTTCTTTTATCCCACTAATCCACGGTTTATCCCTCGTCGTTGTTATATAAGCAAATTTTGGTTTGTTTAGACACCGAACTGGAGCAGTTTAAAAGTACGTTTACTGCCAAAAAGAAATTAAACATGGAGCATTTAAACCGGCGAGTGGAGCTAGACTGGCTGCGTGTCATTGCATTTGCAGTACTCATTTTTTATCACACCGCCATGTTGTATGTGCCTAACTGGGAGTTTCACTACAAGAGCGCTTATACTGCGGTTTGGCTAGAGTATTTGATGCTATTGCTTTCACCGTGGCGGATGTTGCTTATCTGGTTTATCTCGGGTGTAGCCCTTAGATACATTTTTGACAAACAAGGGGCATGTACCGCAATGCTTTTTCGTACCCCTTTGCTATTACTGCCATTACTGTTTGGTGTCTGGGTTGTTGTGCCTGTGCAACTTTATGCCGAAATGCAGCAAAATGCTGGCATGACGCTAGGGTATGTCGACTTTTATAAGCAGTTTATTGACCTTAACAGCCCCTTGTTTCGTCAGTATCAAAGCGGTATTTGGCCCCATGTCGATGTTAATCACCTTTGGTACTTGCGAGAGTTATGGTCCTTTACTCTGCTTCTCGCTGTGTTGCATATTGTTTTTACCTCTAAGCTTCAAGCCATATTGCTGCGTGGGATAGTCTTACCGGGAGCACCTTACCTCTTGAGTGCGCTTGCTGTTCTAAGTTTACTCTGGGCTCAGTTAGCGTTAGAGGGAGATAACCAAAGAGAGTTGCAAGGCTTTGTGTTTTTGTTTGCAGGTTACCTATTGGCCAAACAGCAACAATTTTGGGTCTGGCTGGCTCACCACAGTAAAGTGTTACTATGGATTTGTGCTGCCAATGCTTTGATTATACTGCTTTTATATCATTTTTACTGGTTGCGAGGCTCGCTTTCCCCTATCATTGTTTGGGGCGGTGGTATTGTCTTGGTATTGCAGCGTGTGTGCGCCGTTTTATTAATACTTGCATTGGCTGCACGCTACCTTACTCGCTCTCATCCGTTGCTGGCGAGACTCAACAAAGCGGTGTTTCCCATATATCTGTGGCATCAAAGCGTGATCATAGCTTTAGTGTTATGGTTAAATCAGTATCACCTAGGTGGTGTGTTGGAGGGCTTATTGGTACTGCTAGGCACAGGACTGTTCTCTTGGTTTTTATATCGGCTAACACCCAGATTGGGCTCAGTAGGGCTAATAATGGGCTATCGCAGCCACACATTGACGCGAAATAAATGGCTATGGCTATTTGGGTGTGTGTTGTTGCTGCCACTAATAATGCGCATTACATAAACTTGCTGATGCCCCCTTTGCAGGGTGTTAACCAAACACACAGCGAAAACAGGCACCTTGTTGGCGTTTAAGATAAATTAAATCGCCACCATGATTAATCATAACCTGCCGTGAGAGACTTAAGCCGATCCCGGAGCCCTGTTGTTTAGTGGTAAAAAATGGCACAAAAATCATCTCTACCACATGCTCGGCAATGCCAGCGCCATTATCACTTATTTCTATGTAATGCTGGCCGGCATTATTTACTCCGGTCTTTAACATCACTTGGCGTTTACTTTGCTCGTCCAAGTTATTGTCTTGTAGCAGTGCTTCAATGGCATTTTTGCTTAAGTTAATCAGTACTTGCTCAATTTGAGCCGCATCTAACATCACCAGCTGCGAGTGCCTGATATCGAGTTGTAAGTCGATGCCAGCTTCAGCACAGCTTGGTTGCTGTAATTGATAAATCCCTTCCACCAGTGGCGCAAGCTGAGTGGGCTGCAAAGCCGGGCTGGGTAAACTACTGACGCGTCTGAAGCGCGCGATAAAATCACCTAAATACTCAGTGCGTTTTGCCAGTGTTTGCAGCGCTAAAGCCAGGTCTTGTTTATCTTCTTCCTGGTCAAAACATAATGTCTCAGGGAGTAACCCCTCACAGGTTTGGGCAATCGACGACAGCGGAGTGATAGAGTTCGCCACCTCATGGGTTAGTACCTTGGTGAGGCGCTTATAGGCCTGTTGCTCTTTATTTTGTAAGGCATCTCGAATGGACTGTAAGGTCACGATTTTACGAATTTGCCCTTGGATCTGTGCCGACGTAATTTGTATAGACAAGTTATCTTGCTGCTCACCATATTGCCAATTTGCAATGGTTTTCAATCTGTTATCGCATGCTTTAACCAGTGGTGCGATGTTTTCTAACTCTTCGCTGTGATTGATGGTTTTGCCGAGCAACCGAGCGACCGCTGGATTTGATTCAATCACATTACCCTCGCTGTCGAACACCAAAACGGCCAAGTCGATATGCACCAGCAAGGTTTGTAAAAAGTGAGCCTGCTGCTCAGCGGTTAACCGCGCGCTTTGGAACCGGGTTTTAATTTCTTCTAAGTGCTGCCGCATGGGGTGATGTTGGCTCAGTCCCAAAGAGCTATCGCCATTGGCTAGAGACTTAAGCACAAAACTCATGTGCTTGTTTTGCTTGTTAAACTGCAAATATAAAGCTGCAATAAACGCCATGGCAAGAAGGGTAAGCAACAGCCAAGTTGCCGAAAAACCATCTTGTATATACAAATATTGTGACAGTCCACTTATGATGATTAGCGCGATGATAGTAAAGAAAAAAACAACGCTAGGGTGGTGAGCAAGGCGAGTCATTTTGTCATCCTACAAATCGTATTTTTCTAAGCGGCGATACATAGCACCTCGGGTTAATCCGAGTGCTTTGGCGGCATTTGAAACATTTCCCTGATAGTGTTTGAGCGCCGCACGAACCGTACGTTGTTCAATTTCTTCAAGATTAAAAGTGTCTGCGAAAGTGAGTGTATTGGTGTTCGCGCTATCTTCCATACTGGCGGGCATCGATGTGTGGTTACTGCCAATCACGGTACTAATATCTAAAAGCTCGCTGTCACTTAAAATCACCGCGCGTTCAATTGCATGGGCAAGCTCTCTGACATTACCTGGCCAAGGGTAGGCTTGCAGTCTTTGCATGTCGCTGCTTTGCACTGCAAGTTGGCGTTTATACTTATGGCAAAAGTGTTCTAGGTAGTAGTTTACTAGCAGTGGAATATCATCGACACGCTCACGCAGCGGCGGCAGGCGGATCTCCACGGTATTGATGCGATAGAGTAAATCTTGCCGAAATCGCCCCTCATCAACCGCTTGTTGCAGGTTGTCATTGGTGGCACAAATAAGGCGTATGTCTACTGAAATAGGCTTGTTGCCACCCACAGGAGTCACTTGTCGATTCTGTAGGGCTGCAAGCAAGGTGGTTTGTTGCTTCATAGGCAGGTTGCCCAACTCATCCAAGAACAAACTGCCTTCATGGGCGAGCTCAAAGCGGCCGACCTTATCGCTTTTGGCGTCGGTAAATGCTCCCTTTTTATGACCAAATAGCTCGCTTTCAAACAAACTGTCGGAAATGGCCCCCATATCTAAGCTAATAAAAGCATTATCGCGACGCATACTCGCTTGGTGAATGGCATGAGCTGCCAATTCTTTACCTGTGCCACTTTCGCCGGTGATCAAAATATTGGCATCGGTGAGCGCCGCGCGCTCTATAGTGCTAAACACCTTTTGCATGGCAGAACTTTGACCTAAAAAGGCAAATTGCTGGTTGCCACTGGACTGGTTGAGTGCTTGATTTAAGCCTTGTGTTTGCCGAGTAAGCTTACCCACTTGTTGCTTGTCTTTGGCGTGTGCAAATGCGGCGGCAACGGCCCCTAGCAATTGGTCGTTTTGCCACGGTTTAGCAATAAAGTCTGCGGCACCGGCTTTGATGGCATCGACAGCGAGTTGAATATCGCCATAGGCGGTCATTAATAACACCACAATGCTGGAGTCTTGTTCGACAATTTTCTTTAGCCAATAAAACCCTTCTTTGCCGCTGATGGCGTCTTGGCTAAAGTTCATATCGAGTAAGATAACGTCTACTTGTTGCGCTGCAATGTGCGCTTCTATATCGAAAGGGTTATCTGTGGTGATGATGGTTTGATAATGCTTTTTTAGTAATAGCTTTGCTGCAATTAATACATCGCTGTTGTCGTCGACAATTAATATGGTGCCTTCCTGCTTCATACCCTAATCGCTTTCTTTTTCTTTTAGCGTACCGCAATCGTTTACATCTCGTCTACGAAAAGTGTTCATTTATGGACACTTTGCTGTTGTTAATGTGTTCTATTTCCGGACACTAATCGATCCTGAACAAGAACGAGAAAAGCTTAACTTCATGTTTTTAAATGAAAATTACACTTTGGCATAGCCCTTGATTATAGTTACCCATATTCGCTAACAACGATTCAACAGATAAAGCACAATAGGCGTGATTATGGATAAGAAAATAGAGCGTTCAGGATTACAAAAACACCTTAAAAAAGCCGTTGTGGCTGGGGTATTGCTTGGTATTGCAGCCGCGGCTGTGGCATTTAATAACACCGCTTCGTCGGGTCGCAGCCAAAACCTAGAGCTGAGTAATTTAACCGTCAGCACAGTAAAGCAGGGCGCATTTGTGGATGCTTTGAGTCTGCGCGGTCGAGTGGTGCCAAAAACCACCATTTACTTAGATACCATCGCTGGGGGGCAAGTAGAAGAGCGTTTGGTAGAGCAAGGTGAGTACGTTGAAGCGGGTCAGCCCTTGGTTAGGCTAAGCAACACCAGTTTGCAGCTGGATGTCATGAGCCGCGAAGCTCAGGTAACCGAGCAGCTCAATTTCTTGCGTAATACGCAAATGACGATGGAAACAAGTCGCCTTAATTTACGTCGTGACCTATTGGAAATTGACTTAAAAATAAGCCATTTGCAGCGTCGTTATAAGCAATCTAAACCCTTGGTTGAAAAAGGGGTGTTAGCAACCGACAGCTTGTCGGAAATTAAAGAGGATTTACAGTATTACAAGGCTCGTAAAGAGTTAACGCTAGAGCGCCAGGCTCAAGAAAACTCCATTCGAAAAGTGCAAGTTGAGCAGTTGGAAGACAGTGCCGAGATGCTGCAAAAAAACCTACAATTTGCGCGTAAAAACCTCGAAAACCTACTGATCAAGGCACCTGTTTCTGGCTATTTGAGTGAGCTGGACGTCGAAATCGGCGCCTCAAAGCAAAAAGGTGCACGCCTCGGGCAAATTGATATTCCCGATGAATACAAGCTAGTGGTGCGACTCGATGAATTTTACCTAAACCAAGTGCAACCTGATATGGCGGTAAATGTGATGCTAGACAGTGGCATTGTCACCGCTAAAGTGAGCAAAATTGATAGCCGAGTGACGCAATCACAATTTCAAATCGAGGTGGCACTGCCAACTGGGCAAAACGATATTAAACGAGGCCAAAGCATTGATGTAGAGCTAATGTTAGGCGGCAACAAAGAAAACGCATTACTGCTAAAACGCGGCGCCTTTTTTACCAGCTCCGGCGGTAACTGGGTCTATGTGCTGACAAGTGATGGTAAAACCGCTGAACGTCGTGACATTCGCCTAGGCAAGAAGAATCAAGATTACTACGAAGTGTTAGATGGCCTATCGCCTGGTGAGCAAGTGATCACCTCAAGCTACAGCAACTTCGACAAAGCGCAACAGCTAAATTTCTAAGGACATAAGAATGATAAAGTTAACTAATTTAAACCGTGTATTTCGTACTCAAGACGTTGAAACAACTGCGCTAAGTGAGATTAATTTAACCGTTAACGAAGGCGAATTTGTGGCCATTATGGGCCCTTCTGGTTGTGGTAAATCGACGCTACTTTCGATTCTGGGGATGTTGGACTCACCGTCTTCTGGTCAGTTTGAATTTGCTGGCACAGACATCGCAGGCTACAGCGAGAAGCAGTTATCACAGCTGCGCAAAGCCGCCATTGGCTTTGTCTTTCAAAGCTTTAACCTTATCGATGAATTAACCGTATTTGAGAACGTCGAGCTACCGCTGCAATACCAAAATATCTCAAAAAGTGAACGCAAACAGCGCGTAGAAGAGATTTTAAAACGTGTCGCCATTGACCACCGTGCCGAGCACTTGCCGCAACAGCTTTCTGGTGGTCAGCAGCAACGTGTTGCCGTAGCCAGAGCCTTAGTTATTAATCCAAAACTGATTTTAGCCGATGAGCCCACGGGTAACTTAGACTCGAAAAACGGCGAAGAAGTCATGACCATGTTACGTGAACTTAACCGTGAAGGAACCACGGTGATCATGGTGACGCACTCGGAAAAAGAAGGCAGCTATGCCGATAGGTTGGTGCGCTTACTAGATGGCCAGATCATGCTAGACAAGGCCAATGAACAAAACACCCTTCACAGCTGCGAGGTTGCGTAACTATGTTGAGTAACTATCTTATTACGGCACTTCGTGCTTTTAAGCAGCAAAAACAGCACTTTATACTCAATGTACTAGGGCTCAGTGTAGGCCTTGCTGCGGCGATTTTGGTGGCACTGTTTGCCAAAAATGAATTGTCGTACGATAGCCAGCAGCCTCATGCTGAGCGTGTCTATCGAATTGCACAAGACTATTCGCAATTAGGACTTGGCGTTGTGCCTATTTTTAACTATATCAATGGTACTCGAGCTCTGGAGTACAGCCAGGTTGAAGAGGTGTTTGCACTGACGATGGTGGAGTTTACTCGCGAAGCCGAAGTCGATGTCAAAGTGCAAAATCAAGGCTTTAAACTAAACGATCTCTATGGTGCCACGGCCAATATTGAAAACTTTATCAATATAAAAACGCTGGCAGGCAATCTTGAAAATGCCATGAGTGTGCCAAATAGCATCGCCTTAAGTCGTTCAGAGGCACAACGTATTTTTGGTCGTACTAATGTGATTGGCGAGACCCTGCAGCATAAAAATGGCCAATATACGGTAAACGCGGTGTTTACTGACTTACCTGAAAATACCCATTTTGGCTTTAAAAACCTGGTTTCCGTAGAGCATGATCCAGTCAACACGGACATTACTTCAAGCTATGTGTATTTACGATTGGCGCCGCAAACGGATGTCGCTGCATTGGAAAAAACACTGACTGACAAATACTATTTTGGTGATTTTAAAGGCCGCTTATCCCTGCAGCTACACCCCTTACTCGACCTCCATTTTACCGCAAAGTCACCGTTTGAAATGAAGGTGGGGGGAGCCAAGCAAGTGGTGATGATCTGTGCTGGTTTAAGCGTGTTGCTGATCCTCATTGCGGCTTTCAACTTCATTAATATGACGGTGGCACAATCGGCGAAGCGAGCAAAAGAAGTGGGAGTGCGTAAAGCGCTTGGTGCCAGTAAACCGCAATTGGTGACCCAATTTTTATCTGAGTCTGTGTTGGTGTCTTTATTATCGATGCTCATTGCTTGTGCTTTAGTGGAGTTATTACTACCTAGTTTTAATCACTTAGTTGGTCGCGCGCTCAGCATTGATTATGCTTCCGCTTTTAGCGTTGTTGTGGTCGTGGTTGCTATCGCGGTGGGCTTGTTAGCTGGCCTTTACCCTGCGTTCTTTATCTCATCTTTCAGTGCCAAGCGTGTGCTAAGTGGTGACTTACAACGTGGAAACACAGCGATATTGGTACGTAAGAGCTTACTGACCTTACAGGCAGGTCTGGCCATTGGGTTAATTATTGCGTCGGTAACGCTGCAATCTCAGTTAGCACATTTACAAAACTTACCACTAGGTTATGAAACTGACCAACGTTTGGTGGTTTCAGAAGTGCCGGTAAAATCCGCTTTCACCAAAGAGCCAACATCACTAATCAAGCAGTTTTCAGCGGTTGCAGGGGTGAAACACGTAAGTGTCATCGATACCCAGTTGACGCGCTCAATCAATAATACCTTAGTACCGACTTGGCCTAATGGTGAACAGTCACAATCCCTAACGCCAGTGATTGGCACAAGCTATGAGGTAGTTAAAGGGTTAGGACTAAGGCTACTTGCTGGTCGAGATTTTAGTCGCGAGTTTGCAGGTGATTGGGCAAGCCGAAATAATGGCGTTACAACCGTAGGCACCATTATTACAGAATCGGTTGCTAAGCAGGCCGGCTACAGTAATGCTGCCGATATCATTGGCAAAACCATTAAAGACACTGGCCGCAACGTGGAAATGCGAGTGGTGGGAGTGGTTGCCGATGTCAAAGTGGGCAATGCCCAAGAAGCGAACTCTAATATTATGTTTCTACTTGGCTTCACCTTTTTTAACCCAACCTCTGAAGTAGTCTTAACCATAGAACCACAGCAGCTAATGCAGATTAGGCAAGAATTGGTCAGCGTACTGGCAAAAACAGCGAATGTGTATGAGCCCGAGATTAACTTACTCTCTGAGAGTTACCAGGCGGTGCTAAGTGGTGATAAACGCATTTCTAACGTGGTACAGATCTTCACCAGCCTTGCGGTATTCTTAACCTGCTTGGGGACATTTGGTCTGGCATCTTTTGCCACCGTCCGTCGCCAAAAAGAAGTGGCGGTGCGTAAGGTGTTAGGCGCTTCGCGCTTTAGCATTGTTAATATCTTAGCCAAAGAGTTCCTGACTTTAGTGGCGGTCAGCGTCGCCATTGCTTATCCCATCACCTACTGGTTAGTCGGTGATTGGCTCGCCAACTTTAACGACAGAGTAGAGCAAGCAGTGTGGGTTTATGGTATTGCGGCTTTGGTGGTTGCTGGGATCACTTGGTTAACGGTTGCCACTCTTGCTTTTAAAGCCGCCAGCACACGACCATCGTTAATATTACGATATGAGTAAAGACAAGAATAGTTAATCCAACTTCGAGCAAAAAGATGACCTACCGCAAGTGGTAGGTCATTTTACGTTATTCGCTTTTGCTTTGATGCCTTATTAATCGGTATTCGCCATTATGTAAGCGCAATTCAAACAGCTTGTGAAACTCATCTTCGGCGATCATCACTTTGTACCCTGAAAGCTCAGCCAGTAACTCGGGGGTGGTATTGCTGTGGCCGGCAACCACGACAACGCCGTTATGCTCAAGTAACTCAGCTGCAAACGCAGACAGCTCTCTGGCGTTGTAAATACTCACTTCTTGTTTCGTCATTTTCGCTAGCGGCGCAAGGGTTTCTTGGGTGCGCTTATAATTACTACTGAAAAGGTGATTTGGTTGCCATGGGCTGAGCTGTTTGGCGATGGCATTAGCTCTTAATTGCCCTTGAGCTGTTAATGACGGATTTTGTCCTGCGGCTTTTTCCGCATGGCGTAATAAAAAAATATGGTCAGGTTTGGCCATACTGGCGGTTGAACTTAACAGCCCAAGTAAAGCGATGGCGTAAGGTTTTATCATAATGCGATCCTAGTTTTTGTTTTACCCTAACAGAAACACATACTCATACCAGTGTTTGTGCTCAGTGTTTTGTTAGCAAACTTTACCGGGCATTGCTGTATAGCCTGGTGGTTGAATTTTGTACAAGTAAGTGAACCTGGTGACGCTTTAATGCGTTTAATTAGAGGTTAATGACAAAACGAGGAGAGCGTTATGCTAGCCGCAGTATTGAAAGAAAAAATTGCCACACAAGAGTTGTCTGCCATCGTATTAAGTTATGCCGACTCCAATCACTATCTCGCTGGTGGCCAAGACGCCGTTGGTGATCTTCACATATTAACCAATCCTGCGGGAAAATTAGAACCGTTTAACTCCTTGCGAGAGGCAGAAGCAAAGCTCGTGGAGCTTGGCGCGACCCATGCCTTTTTGCGCGTAGAGTCTGCCTATGACGAAATTGGCCCTGAAGAATGTTGCAACAGCATCAGTAATATGGAGATCCGTAATCTGCGCCAGCCAGGTACAACGCTCTAGTTCAATATTTTATTTTGCGGCATAGCTATATGTCCCACCGCTATGCCCTCTACCATTACCTATTCACCTCTCTTTCAGGCCTCATTAGCTATATTACAAGTCACTTGTGCTTAAAAAAGTTTCGTTTATAATGTGCTTAAATTTCGAAACGAAACTTATTAGATGACCAAACGAAACACTCAGCAGCGCCGACACACCATACTTTCTTGGGTTAATGAGTATGGCGAAGTCAGTGTAGAAGCGCTTGCCGCTGAGTTTGAAACATCAGAAGTGACGATCCGTAAAGACTTAACGGCCTTAGAAAAAAGCGGGCTATTACTACGCCGTTACGGTGGTGCCATTGCGTTGCCAAAAGAAATCACTGCGACCAGCAAAGATGCGCAAGACTCGGCTCGCAAAACCGCCATTGCCAAAGCGGCTGCGGGGCTGATCAAAGATCATAACCGCATCATTATTGACAGTGGCAGAACCACAGAAACCTTGATCCCAGAACTGGCGACAAAGCATGGTTTAGTGGTGATGACCAATGCCATGAATATCGCTAACCGTTTATTGTCGTTAGAAAATGAACCGACATTATTGATGACCGGTGGCACCTGGGACCCGCACTCTGAGTCATTTCAAGGCCAAGTGGCTGAACACGTACTACAATCTTATGATTTTGATCAGCTATTTATTGGTGCCGACGGCATTGATGTTGAGCGAGGTACCACGACTTTTAATGAACTCATTGGCCTTAGCCAAGTGATGGCGAAATCAGCTCGTGAGGTCATTGTCATGGTTGAGTCAGATAAAATTGGCAGAAAAATACCGAATTTAGAAATCCCTTGGGCACAGATCACCACTTTGATCACCGACAACAACTTGGCTGAGTCACTCAGCCAAGCGATCAAAGCGCGTGGTATTCAACTCATCTGTGCTGAGGTTACGCAATAACACACAACGTGCAAATAATGGAGAGATTATGTGTGGAATCGTTGGCGCCGTTGCAGAGCGTCCAGTAAACAAAATTCTTATTGAGGGGCTAAAACGCCTTGAGTACCGTGGCTATGACTCTGCAGGAGTTGCACTGTGCGATAAAGGCACACTAAGCAGTGTGAAAGCAGTAGGCAAAGTGGTGAATTTAGAGTCTGCGCTTGAAAGCGCGGCAGTAACAGGTGCCACCGGTATTGCCCACACCCGCTGGGCAACTCATGGCGGGGTAACCGAAGCTAACGCTCACCCACACCTATCAAACAGCGAAATTGCTTTGGTGCACAATGGCATTATTGAAAACCACGCTGGCCTGCGCGCGGCACTGAAAGAAGATGGCTATGAGTTTCTTTCTGACACCGACACCGAAGTCATGGTGCACCTAATTCACCAACTTAGACAACAACACGATAGTTTACTGGCGGCCGTGCAAGCTGCAGTAAAGCAGCTTGAAGGCGCTTATGGCACGGTATTATTCGATAAAGCCAAGCAAGATGAAATCATTGTCGCACGTTCAGGAAGCCCACTGGTCATAGGCCTTGGTCTGGGAGAAAACTTTATTGCTTCCGATCAGCTGGCGCTATTACCAGTTACTCGTAGCTTTATCTTTTTAGAAGAAGGGGATGTAGCGCGGATCACCCGTGAAAGCGTCGAAATTTTTGATGCCAACGGCAACCCGGTAGAGCGTGAAGTGGTGGAGTCCAATATTAGCCAAGATGCCTCGGGTAAAGGCGAGTATCGCCACTACATGCTGAAAGAGATTTATGAACAGCCAATGGCCGTGCGCAATACCTTAGAAGGTCGTTTAGATAATGAACGCGTCACAATCGATGCATTTGGCGACAAGGCGAACGATATTTTCCAACAAGTGAAACATGTGCAAATTATTGCCTGTGGTACCTCGTATCACTCCGGTATGGTGGCACGCTATTGGCTAGAGCAAATGGCTGGCGTGAGTTGCAATGTTGAAATCGCCTCAGAGTTCCGTTATCGCGAGTCTTTTGTCCACGAAAACAGCCTGTTAGTGACTATTTCGCAGTCGGGCGAAACGGCCGATACACTTGCCGCTTTGCGTCTAGCGAAAGAGCAAGGCTACATGGCATCAATGACCATTTGTAATGTGCCTGGCTCATCCCTGGTGCGTGAATCCGATTTGGCCTTTATGACCAAAGCCGGTGCCGAGATTGGCGTGGCATCAACCAAGGCATTTACTACACAACTTGTGGGCTTATTGATGTTAACAGCGTCGATTGCACAGGAAAAAGGCCGAGATCAAAGTGCTATTGTTAACGCCATTAAAACGCTGCCAACCAAGTTAGAAGAAGCCTTAAGCATGGCTGAGGGCATCGAAGTGCTGGCTGAAGAGTTTGCCGATAAACACCACTCACTGTTCTTAGGTCGTGGATCGCAATACCCCATCGCGATGGAAGGCGCGTTAAAGCTCAAAGAAATTTCTTACATTCACGCCGAAGCCTACGCTGCTGGTGAGTTAAAGCACGGGCCTTTAGCGCTAATCGATGCTGACATGCCAATCATCGTGGTCGCTCCAAATAACGACCTGATTGAAAAGCTAAAATCAAACGTTGAAGAAGTGCGAGCTCGTGGCGGCATCATCTACGTATTCGCAGACAAAGACTCGCACTTTGAGTCGGACGAAACAATGCGAGTGATGAACGTGAACCACGTGGAAGACATCATTGCCCCTGTGGTCTATACCATTCCGCTGCAGCTGCTCTCCTACTATGTGGCCGTGATTAAAGGCACTGACGTGGATCAGCCGCGAAATTTGGCCAAGAGTGTGACGGTAGAATAAGAAAAGGCGCGCAAGCGCCTTTTTTTGTGATTTAGGAATATAGTTTCATACCAAGTATTAAAGTGTCATCCTAAGTAATAAAGTTTCATATCACTCCAAGTAAAAAAACGCCTCCATGATTAGGAGGCATTTTTGCTATACCTGTCGGTTAATGCGGGAGCTTTGTTTACGCTGGGTCCGCCAGGTTACCCTCATCAGCTTTCACAAAGGGCTTAAACTCATCATGAGTAACAACTGTGTTGTTTACCGCCTTTTTCGCCGTCCATTGCGTATTACTTCTCAAATACTCTCTGTTGTCTTCAGATTTTGATTTATTTACCAACCCTAAATGGTAATCCATCTCGTGATCTTGGTCAAAGTTCACATAATCCCAGTCGTTCATTATTTTTTCCTCTTACAGTGCAACATTGCACAAAATATATACTGGGGACGTGGGGAAGTTGTTTCAAGAAGTTAATTTTGGTTTTGAGAGAAAATTAGTGGTTGGATAGATTATTTAGTAGCCACAGCTGGTTAAAAGGTTAGTTGAGTAGGCAAGGAAAGTAATAAAGTTGCATATCGATACCGCTCTGACTATGCTGAAATTTCAATAAGCTATAGCGGTATATTATGTCTAGGAAGATTGGCCATACTGAGGCGCAATATCGTAAGTGGATTAAAGAGGGACGTGGTACTGGCGAGTATCAGGATTACAAGCCGTGGTTAACGGTTTATGATGCGCCATCCGATGGCCGTGTACATCGAGTCTTTGGTTATAAGTCCAAACGAACCCACCATTTATTATCCGATCTTGAACTATCCATGTTCTATTTGCTCGAGTGGCGGCAGGATGTGCTGCAAGTCAAAGAGCAGTTTCCGCTAGAGCGCGAGATAACATTAGAGCTAGCTGAATCTGCTGGTATCAAACACCCAAATGTTCGGGGCGTAGACCAATACCTATCAAGCGACTTTCTCGTTGAAACAACCTCGCGAGATCTCCCCTATTTTGCGTTACAAGCCAAATATGTCAGCGCTTTGGAAGAGCAGCGCAAAATAGAGATACTTGAACTCGAGAAACGCTTTTGGCATGAAAAGCAGATCCCTTGGCAAATAGTCACTGAGCAAGAGATCCCAAAAGTCGTTAAAGCGAATGTTGAATGGATTTATCCATTGCAAGGTGAGCATGAAGAAGCTTCAGACTCTGCTATTGAGCAAGCTAGATTCTATGCTGATTACTTTACAAAACACCCAGCTAAAAGCCTTATAAACGCCTGCAAAGAGATAGATACCGCCTATGGGCTAGACTTAGGAGAGTCGTTGTTTGAGATAAGAGCTTTGATGGCTGACCGTTATTTTACCTTTGATATTTTTACGCCAGTTCAAAAGCTACAAGTTGGTCATCTTAAACTAGGTAATGTTGAGCAAATTCAGGAGGTGTTTCGTGTTTCAAATCAATGAAGTATTGCAATACGAACAAACCTTGTATCGCATTTTAATGGTATTTGATTATTACGTGCTTTGGATAAAAGTGCACGATGACAAAGCTTTTCCTGAACTTGTTGAAATAACTGAGTTAGAACAGGGTTTTCAAGATGAAGTGCTCAAACGTGCAGCCGACCCATACAACGATATTGCTACTGCAATTCCAGAGCTAGGCTCTACCGCCCAGTTAAAACGTGATGAGAACTATGCCGCAATCAAGCCATTGGTAGAACTTGAGAACTGCTACGAACCGAAAGCGCGTGGCAAAGTGGTTAACCAAATAGTGGCAGAGACAGGCAAAACCAAACAGTCTATTTATCGTTTTGCTCGCAGATACTGGCAACGTGGCCAGATCCCCAACGCATTGTTACCCGATTATAAAAATTCAGGTGCCAAAGGCCAAAAGCGCCGAGCTACAACAACAAAGTTAGGACGGCCTCGGAAATACATGCCAGGTACTGGCGCTTTAATTGATGATTTTGCGGAGAAGCTTTTCCGCATAGCCATTGAGCGACACCTGTTAACCGACAAAGGTAAAACTTTTCGCTATGCACATAATCGTTTAAAAGATATCTATAGTCAGTACTTTCCAGATCTACCTGAAGAAGAGTTACCGACCTATTGGCAAATGGAGCATTTCTACAAACGTGAATATCGCCAAGTAGACAAAATAGAAGCGCAGGCGGGTGAAATAAAACGAAAGAAAGATATTCGACCGCTTACAGGTACCGCCGCAGCAGATGTTTTAGGGCCTGGCATGCGTTATGAAATTGATGCCACAATCGCAGATATTTATTTAGTGTCTGACTCTCAAAGAAGCAACATCGTCGGTCGCCCAGTGATTTACATGGTTATTGACGTATTTAGCCGTATGGTGGCTGGGTTTTATGTTGGTTTTGAAAACCCTTCATATGCCGCTGCCATTCAGGCAATACATATGGCCACGACGGATAAATCAGACTACTGCCGACAATTTGGTTTTGATATAACCCCACAGCAATGGCCGTGTATTGGCTTGCCTTCAGCACTGTTAGCCGATAGAGGAGAGCTAATTGGTCATCAAATTGAATGCCTTGATAATGGTTTTGGAGTGCGCATTGAAAATACGCCCCCGTTTAGGAGTTTTTGTGACATTGGGGGCTAAACCTAAAATCATTTCGCACATACGCCCATCTAAAAACTTTTTAATTACGTTCAAATATCTTTTAACTTAATTGACTCCACTATCTTACTATTATCATAAGAAGTAATATCAATAGTAATTAAGCCTTGTGAAAAATTAACATTAGCATATTTCACACTAGAAAACTGTTTAAGTTCTTTCCTCGCAACAAAAAATAAAAACTTTTTCTCAAATTTTTCTAATTTAACAAAATTATTAGAGGATAATGCTCCAACATCATATGAAATTAAAGCCAGAGCTATTTCTGAACTAACTTCAACCTTAGATAAATACCTTTCACCACTAAAGCCAAAAAAAATCACTTGATAGAAAATAAATACAATTGATAATACGAAGGTTATGTATATTCTAAATTTAAAGACTAATAAGAGTATTCCAAGTGTAAAAATGCCGAAGCTAACAATAGAATAAAGTAAGTCAAAAAGCCTGAAATCTTTGTCTAAAAACCAAAAAAACTCTAAGTCAAAAATAAAAAGACCCCATCCGATAATAAAAGGATGTAATAAAAGCAAGATTCCGACAATTTTATTTTTCACAATTAAATTCTCTCTATTAAAAATAGTGATTTAGTTAGACTAAATCACTATACTTTTACGTTACTTGTTTGATTCCTCTTTTGTAGGAGGTAAATCTGTTATCATTACACTACCAGTACCACCACCGCCACATGAACCATAGCACCCCCCGGATCCAAAGAAGATACCACCTCCCCAGCCACCACCATAACTAGAGCTACTTCCACCGCCTGTACCTCCTTGCGTAGAGTCATTAGTATCGCATGAATTTCCACCTGACCTACCAGAAGCTGTATCATTTTCGTACGCTTTATTTGAATAATCATATCCACTATTCACGTCCGCTGAATCTCCCGGGTTATCTCCTGTCCCATCTCCACTAGCTATGGCTTCAACTATATCTGCTGCCATTTTACTAATATCACCAGCATCCGGGTGTCCTGAGTTATTATAGTCTTGGTATTGTTGAACTATTGCAGCAGCAACTAGCGCCTCTTGCTTAGTATAACCAAGTTGATGTGCCGCAGCACCATAAAACCAGTTACCAAACTCATCAGGAACGTCTGAACCAGAATTATAATTTGAATTATTCTTCACATCATACTTTCTCCCAGAATAAAACATCGAGGATATAACCGAAGCTCTAACGTATGTTTGCCCAAACACACCACCAGAAGGTAATTTAGAAATGGCTTGTCCGGCTTGATCAAACTTCGAAAGATGCTCATTTATATTAAAGTTGTCCGGCTTATCACTAGGAGGTTGTTCCGCAAAAGAACATTGAGCAAGTGAGTTAAAAGATGTTGAAGCCAGAAGAATCACGGTCAAAGGGGCGTTGTTTCCTAAAAGTTTGAACTATCTTGCCAGCCTGTGATCAGATCATCTA
>NZ_JBLWMW010000042.1:11798-35849 GCF_048515945.1 Pseudoalteromonas 'SMAR' | reverse complement strand
TTCAAGCTACCTTTGCAAACCTGTGGTTACTAGGTGTGGTTTAGCGGACGGACACACTTATTTCGCGCAGGGAAGCGCGAAAAAGCATGTCGGGCCAGGGACGGCCCTTACATGCTGGTAACGTTAAAATTGGCTGATTACTTGAGGTTCCCGGTGTGATGTTGGGAGCGCCCTTTCTTTTGCTTACTTTTCTTTGGGCGGCAAAGAAAAGTGAGTCAACGCCCATGGACGGGCGTTGAAACCCGTCAGGAGGACAACAGAACCAATACACAAGAGTAAATAGCTACTAACTATACCAATAAGTGCCGAAAGCACTTTCTTTTGCTGAATTTTCTTTAGGCGGCATCGATAAGTCAGTCGACGCCCATGGACGGGCGTCGAAATTCGTCACGAGCACAACAGAACCAACACACGAGAGTAAATAGATACTAACTATACCAATCAGTGCCGAAAGCTCTATCGCATCACTCGCTTTGTTATTGTTTATCCAACTTTTCCATAAGCGCTAAAAGCTCATTTATAACCAGCTCAGGCTCATCGTTCTGAACAAAATGACCACTTTTTTCTGTTAGAACAGCCTTTCCCTGTGGAAATGCACCTGCCCAATTTTGCCACAGCTCACCCCACATTTTTCTGCCTTGATCGGTAAAAAACAAATTAGCCGGATCCGTGGTTTTCCTGACAGAAGCAATAACTGTTACCGGCATAGCTTTAATCTGTGGATAATCAGGAAGCGGCCTTTTACTCCAATAATCAAGATACTGGTTTGACATACCATTCGCCATATCATCCAGTTTGATTTGCGCAATTTCTTGGTTTGCTTTTTCTAAATCAATTGCTCGCAATATATCAACATCATGCTCAGAAGAAGGATCTAACATTAATAGCGCTTTTATTTGTTTTGGATAAGCAGCTGCAAAATCTCGTGCAACACTGCCACCATATGAGTGAGCAACTAAAATGACAGGCTGTTTAACATTCAGTTTATCTAACAGTTCGCTGGCATAGTTTGCGTAATCAGCCGAGGTAAAGTGGCGCTTAATTGCGGTCGATTGGCCGTTACCCACTCTGGAATAGCGAATAACCATTGCATGCTCGGCGATTTGGTTAAACACAGAGTCCCAATCAGACATTCCAGCGCTACCACCGGCTTCCAACAACACAGTGTGTTTACCTTTGCCCGATATTTCGTATTCGAGCTCAAACTCGTTAACATTGATTCGGTTTGGCTGGGCAGAGAGTGAAAAAGATAGGGTAATGGCAATTAATAAGATGAACTTCACAATTTTTCCTTAAAGCAATAATGCCCTGCTAACAGGCAAAAAATAGTTGGTTAAAATTAGCGAAATACGCCAAAGGCTAACTTAACTCATTTAAAATAAAAGCGACAGCCAATCACGCACCACCCTAGACTTTTACATCGCTGTTTTCTATCTAGAAGAATCAAAAACGACGTAGAGCTTGTTCATCACTTGGATAAGGTTGCGGCTTCGCGCGACCCATCCTTATTTTTTATATTTTGTTTTTTCTAAATTCATAATATGCCAGCAAGGCTTTTGGCACTGAGTAATACGGATTATCAGAATGGCCTGAATTTTCGTTGTAATGGAATGCATGATTGAAATTTATAGGTGCATTTAATTCTATTGCTGATAATAAACCTTTGAATGAACCTGTGATAATCTCGTTTTCGTTACCACCAATGCTTAAATATAAAAATAAAGGTTTTTCACTAAGTTTAGATAAACCGTTATTAAACTCCTGAACAACAACTGAGTTGTCGTACCAAGCTGCGGGGCTAAACGCAAAATAACCAGTAAACAATTCAGGTTTAGTAACTATTGTATATAGTACGAAGCTTCCACCAGCAGAGAAACCACTAAGTACTCGGTTATCATTAATTGAGTACTCATTTTCTATAAAAGGGATTAATTCTTTTTCGATAAAAGATAAAAATAAATCAGCTTTACCAAAAATTTCTGGGGAGTTTTCCGTACTGGGCCTAGCTTCTATTTGAACATCTTTTCTGGCGTAGGGGGGTACTAAATCTCTATTTCTTGTATCTGTCCAGAACAGGTTAGGGATTGAGACAATAACGGAATCTTCTATTAGCTTTTTTTCAGACTGCGTTGTAACGGTTTCATGCCAACGACTTAAGTTAAAATTACCGTCTGACTTTATGATTAACGGATAACTTTTTTGACTATCGTATCCCTTTGGCAAACGAACAAACACCCTTCTTTCTTCTGAAAGAAACTCTGAATAAATATCATGATCGATGAACTCAGAAGTGTAGTGCTCAAAATATCTCGATAAAGAAACAGAAGTTCCAACTACAAACAGTATTGCAAGTAATGAAGTAAATATTAGCTTAGTTGGAATTTTCACCAAATCTTCCTTTCAAAATATAACGCTTGCTAAGGTGCAATTGATTGTTGGCTATACTTGCGCGAAGCACCAAGCCAACAGCTAATTGTTCCTGTGAGTTTACGAACGAGCTTTAGTAATTTGTCGAGCCTCATTTATTTACGAGTTCCTTAATGCTTTTTACAACCAAGTCACTGTCATGAATATGCAAGAAGTGCTTTTCTGACTCCGAATATACAACTTGGCTATTTTTTGACAAACTCTTGAAATAACTATCAGCTTGACTATCAAGATCATCCATTTTCTTTGCAATATCGTCTGGGACAAAAGGTGCGTCGTAACGTTTTCCTGTGTTTTTTGAGCGTACTGTAATTATAGGTTTTGATCCAAAGGTTGAAGCATTCTTTAATTCTTCATAACTTTTCATGTGATCTACTTTTTCTGGTACCTTTTCAAATAAAGGATCGTGTACAGTTAGCTCAAAGTTCATCTGGCGCAGTAATTTCTTATTATCTGTATTAAATTCTTTTGGCCAACGTGTTCCCATTGTATAAAAGTAGCCGAAAGTAGGCGGATCAATTAACACCACTCCAAGCACCTCTTTTGGAAACTGATTGTTATATGAGTTTATAATATATGATCCATACGAATGGCCTGCAAAATAATAAGGGGCTTTAACATTTGCAGCTTGTAATAAGTTGCGTAGCCTTCTGGACATATCATTTACTGTAAATGGAACAGGGCCTTTTTCACTCTTTCCAAGGCCAGCACGATCGTATAAGCACACACTAAAATCATTCTTTAAGCGTTTTATGTTTTCTAGCCAAATACCGTCAGAGCCCCAGAGACCAAAACCAGATTCAATAACAAGGTTCGGTTTCTCAGTTCCATAACACTCCAAGTAAAGTTTAAACCCACCAACATCGTACAACCCTGACTTAGTAGGTTTTAATTCTGATTCTTTAGCTAGTGTTGCAAAACTTATAAAAATTGAAAGTAGTAAAATTAACTTCATATTGACTCCGTTCTTGTGATAAGGCTTAGACATAATGACTCCCACACGGGGCTAGCCTCCGCTTTTTCGTGGGTTAGCTGAATTCAAAGCCAAAGCCATAATTAGTTTGTCAAATAACTAAGCAGCAGAGGCTAGCATGAACAAACATAGCATACTTTTTATCGGACTTGATACACATAAAGAATTCAATGAAGTAGCCTATATTGAAGGCTACCGAGGCGCACAACCTGTGCACTTTGGTAGAGCACCATCATCTAAAATAGCCGTTAAAAAACTCGTTCGTCATTTTGAATCTAAATACCCTGCTGCAACGCTTCACTTTATCTATGAAGCTGGCCCCTGCGGTTACTGGATTTATCGGTTGATCACTAGCCTTGTTCATTGCTGCTATGTGGTTTCGCCTTCTCTCATTCCTGGGCAAGTAACGTATGGAAAGCAAGCTATACGTGAATAACGTAGTAGTTAACCTTAGGAAGCGTGAATCTGGCCAGAGCTAGAGTATTCTAATAACTGGCACAGACATGTGGGCATAGTTGCGCAGCCACCGCGTGTATGCGTCCCAGCAAACTCAGTGAGTGTGTCGGCTGGGTTGTTAGGCATGCTCATCCACAACTTGCAGTTGCGATATATCCATTAGCCTTATGTGTGTTTGGTAGTAATATTTACCGGTAGGCTTACCACCTGATAGAAGCACAATTTTTACTCGCTGAGCTTTACCATTGACGACTATGGCTTTGTTTACAAGGTACTCCTGTGGTGCCATTCCATACTTAGCTGATAATTGTGCAATTACTTTTGGGTGTAAAGCGACGGTTATTGATCGCTGGTCGCGGTAGTCTTTTTCTGTATTCAAATAGACATATTGCCCTTGGCTGCCAGTAGCAACGATTTGAAGCGCGTATTGCCCAGGAACACCTTTGGGCGCAGACTCCGCAGCGGACTTTATTATTTCCATGGGATCTGAGAAAGTGGATGTCGTGTGCGAAGCTGTGGACGAGCAACCAGCGAGTAAAAGGATAAGCGTTAAAAAAACATATTTCATGGTTTATTTCCTTATAAATGCCTAGCATTTTAGTATTTATGTGACATGCTGTTAGTGCTGCATAATCACTTGTTGAACTGAGCCGCTACCAGCTCGATGTGCCGGAGTTGGTGTTACTTATACTGCAAGGCTTTACTTTTTTGGGTTACCAGCCAAATCAGTTGGTTTTATCAGCTAACCTATTATTACCTAAGCTTTCACCGCACAGCCCAGCGTTTACTTTGTCCCTATTACACCTAAATTGAGCCCAATAAGCAATGATATTTTTACATACATAGCCATGCCTACCCTGAACAATTAAGCAGGTTAACCACTTGATTTCATTCAGCAAATCTAACTAATAATGCATTCGTTTGTGTATTATTCGTTTATATCAGCCACTAACTTATTTGCTAAATGTGGATACTTGCAGCAACTTTTCCTCCCTCATCACACCCTCAAGTCAGCAGCCAATTAACTTATTTCGCGCAGGGATAGCGCGAAAAAACATGTCAGGACCAAGGACAGGCCTGAAACCTATCACGAAGATAATGAAACCAATAAACGAAGTCACAGCAAAATTATCACTGTTACTACCTTCAGCCCTACCAGCAATAAAATAGCTAACAGAAATAACACAACAACCAGTAGCAACATCCTCCTCCCTCATCACACCCTCAAGTCAGCAGCCAATTAACTTATTTCGCGCAGGGAAGCGCGAAAAAGCATGTCGGGCCAGGGACGGCCCTTACATGCTGGTAACGTTAAAATTGGCTGATTACTTGAGGTTCCCGGTGTGATGTTGGGAGCGCCCTTTCTTTTGCTTACTTTTCTTTGGGCGGCAAAGAAAAGTGAGTCGACGCCCATGGACGGGCGTTGAAACCCGTCACGAGGACAACTAACCCAATACACTGACGCAAAAAGGTGCTGTCAAAATAAATAGCAGAACACGGGTGCATTGTTATTGACGAGATTTACTTGCCTCAGAATCGACCCTTTAATTAAACAAGCTGGTATTAGTGTGATGCTAGTAGCGTCCTTTCTTTTGCTTACTTTTCTTTAGGCGGCATCAACAAGTCAGTCGACGCCCATGGACGGGCGTAGAACCCCGTCAGGAGGACAACTGAGCCAATACACTGACGCAAAAAGGTGCTGTCATTATTAAATAAATAGCAGGAAGCGAGTTCGTTGTAATTGACAAGATTTACTTGCCTCAGAATCGATCCTTTAATCAAGCCAACTCAGAATGCTGACATCGAGCGTTTTAACCGAACAGCTCGTCACTAATGGCTGGATTTACATATGTTCGATAGCGTTGAGCAGGCCTAGCGAGTGACTTTGGACTTATAACAACGAAAAGCCGAATACGGCCATTCGCGGCATTCCGCCCAAACATTTAACGCAAGCGGTTCATTAACTCTACGAATAACTGCTGCTTAAAATGGGGGGATTACACAACGTTAAGACTTTCATTCAACACTGATTTAAACCTTTCTTGAGTTAGTTGCGTCTCAAAGAGCATAATTATAAAAAAGTTGTATTTTTTAATAGCAAGATCAATTTGCTATACAATGCCACGTGCTAAATTTTAACATTAGGGACAATTTTGATGCTCACTCGTTTTTGGTACTTTTGTGCCATTCTATCTATAATTACCACCTCGTTTTCGACATTAGCTTCTGATGTTTTAGATTGTGTTATTGAGAGATATAGCCAGTCAAATAGTCCGTTTACGGAGTTACCAAATCCTGCCGAACAGGGCGACCATAAATACAAAGTAATGAACTATGGTGAACGGCCATTTTTATTTGCTATATCAAAACCTGATGTCATTGCTCCAAATGTGAGCTTACCTAGCTTTCTTTCCGATTATTCTCGCAACCAAGGATATGAGGACAATGCTTACCACGAATTTAAAAGTAGTAATTTACCTTTGCAGGCTAAAGTTTGGCTTCCGCTGGGAGCCCAACCACTGCCGTTGGTATTATTAGTCCATGGAAATTCTGCGCCAGGGTTTGATTATCTGGGTGAGTTACTCGCTAGCCGGGGGCACTTTGTTGTGCAAGTAGATCAAACTTATTTGAATGGTTTATGGGGTGAAAATGGTGCCCGAGGCTGGATACTGCTTGAACATATTAAACTGCTGAAAAAATGGAATGCTAAGCCAGGTCACGCTTTTTATAACAAACTAGATTTAGAGAATATCGCTTTAATAGGCATGTCTAGAGGTGGTGAGGCTGTTGCTTTAGCTGCATCATTTAATCAATGGAAAACTTTACCAGATAGTACTGAATCAACAAAGTTTGGTTTTAACATTAAAACCATTGTCGCATTAGCCCCAATGGACGGGCAATATCAACATGCTGATGGAAGAAATATCCTGAAAAATGTTAACTATTTAGTGTTACAAGGAGGCCATGATGCAGATGTGTATCAGTTTCTTGGCAGCCGACAATGGCATCGCACTCACTTCGATCATGATAAAGACTTCATAAAGCAGTCCATTTATATTTATCGTGCTAACCACATAAACTTTAATCAAGATATGTCTGATGATTACCATTGGGGAAGCAGCAAAGATTTTTATTCGAAGCTATTAACACCCAAACAACAGGAGAAGTTAACTAAAGTGTTTGTTTCTGCTTTTTTGGAAGCCACATTGGCGAATAAAAAAGCGTATCGAAAAATTTTTAGACAACCTTTAGCTGGTGAGTTTGGTCTTCCTGAAGATATTTATATCAGTCGCCATATGACATCTGATTTCAAAGTTATAGAAGATTTTGAAAATGAAGCTAGAAAGGAAAGTATCGTTAAGGCCCTATTCGATAAAACGTTAACAGAAATGCCAATCAGTATAGACTCTGAGCGCCTAAGAAACGGGACTAAAACTTCTAATAATGTATTAAAAGTTCAACTTAAGAAACAAGTTGAAACACGGTTGAGCATTAAGCTTTCAGAAGCTGAGCTATTACATCAAAATCACGAAGGAAAACCCTATCTAAGTTTCTCACTGGCTAGAGCTGATTCAGGAGAAAGCGAAGAATGTGGATCATATAATTTGTTATCTGATACCAGGGTAGAGCTACTTGATAAATCTGGTGTTGTACTTAAAAAAAGTTTGGCCGCATCCGGCAGTCTCTCTCCTTTATTAATTTCTGACTTCTCTGAATTGGAAAAAGATGGTGTGGAATATGCGCCGACGGAGCCAGTTTTGCAAACCTTTATGCTCCCTATTGAGTTAAATAAACCAATCAGTGCCGAAAGCGAATTAGAACTAGTCTTGATTTTTGAACCGAAGCAAGATGTATCTCTCATCTTGGATGATATTGGGATAACGAGTGCGATATAGCTCATCAGCTTTCTTTTAAACAAGCGAATCATTAACCCATTAGAAAAGTTAGCTTACCTTAAGATGAGGCATAAAATCGTTCTTAAGGGCGGCGATTGCAACAAAGCAGCCCTTAGTCTCGAGCACATTTTTGTCCAACTGTAAGTTAGCTGAGTGTCTGCCTTTAAGAAAACAACCGCTCAAACCAGCTCTTATCAAGGTCATCTTCACACCGCTTCAGTTGCACAGCATAACGGGAAGCCCGGTGTTTAACCTTGTTTGCCACCTGCATTAGCCATTTTTTACTGCGGTAGGTGCCACGGCGATAGCCGCCCCAGCCTTCATGGTAATTGAGGTATTGGGCATAGGCATCCCATTTTGATACGCCGTTGACCTTGTGGGTTTTATAGACAAACCACGCCATAAAGTCGATGGCGTCTTCAAAGTCATCGCGATCGGCTCCCGAGTTACCGGTTTCACGAATGTAGTCTGACCAAGTTGGGGTTTTGGCTTGCGAATAGCCATAAGCGGAGCTGACTCGGCCAATGGGAATAAACCATAGAAAGTATTCCATTGGCGGCGCGGCATCGTGACGAAATGAGCTTTCTTGGTACATCATGCTCATGAGCACATGCTTAGGAGAGCCCCATTTTTCTTGGGCATCACGGGCATCGTAGTACCAATCTTCTTTCTCTTGGAAAATCTTACAAATATCATGAGGTTGCTTAGGTGGAGCCGTCGCACAACCGGATAATACCGCCACCAGGCTTAATAAAATTATTTTTTTTTGCATTTTTTTCGAAACCTAATGAACTTTTGTTATTTGCACCGGTCAGAACTTATGAATGCAGCAGTTTAGCATTGTTTCATCCCTGAAATTTATTTGCGCAGCCACTTGGCTGCGCTTTTTTATGCCCGCGAAAAATAATCGTCTAAAAATGCGGTAAAGTCCAATGTATCTGCTTCTCTAACCGCTTTCTCATCAGCAAAAGAACGCTCAGCCATGGCTGTGAGCTTTTCCTCATCATAATAGTGATACGTCATGGATTGCTGTAAATTTTTGTAATTATTCGCCAGCTCAATGCCAAAACTCCCCTGCTCTGGGGTGCGAGCCTTGAGTTGTGCTAATAGCTGACCAGAATAGGTAAGCTCAGGGCTGGCGATAGCACGATGGAGCTTAGCAATAGTTGCCACATACACTTGTTGCTCGGTGCTCTTATCTAGCATTTCCGCCACTTTAAGTAGCTCGGTGAAGATTTCTTCGCCCCATTGGCGTAGCTGCACCTCAGTGTCGCCTTTGGTTAGGCAAAGGTCGGCATCTCGCCCTTGGTTAACCACTTTTTGCAGGTTCTCACCGGCTAAGTGCTGAGCGGCAAAACTCAATTCTGGGCTTGGCTTCAATAAACAGTAAGTTAAAAAGACATCCAAGAAATAGATTTGCTCTAGGCTAATGCCTGTGTGCTCAAATGGATTGACATCCAGTGCACGGATCTCAATGTATTCAATACCGCCACGCTCTAATGCTTGCGTAGGGGTTTCCCCTGACTCGGCGTTACGTTTTGGTCGAATTGGCGAGTAAAACTCATTTTCAATTTGCAGGATATTGCCATTAAGCTGCTTGGGTGTATCGCTGTGGTAATCTGGGATCTCATGATACAGATCAGAACGGGTACGAATGGCACTTCGCAGCCCTGCAATGTATTCCTCAAGGTCGTTATACATTACTCGCAATGAGCTTTGCGCGCTGTTGGTGTAGCCTAAATCGCCTAAACGCAGTGCCGTGCCATGCTCTAAGTACAGTGTGCCATTACTTAAGGTATTGAATGGCAAGTCACTTTTTTTGCCTTGTAGAAAAGACGGACACAATGAAGGAGAAGCCCCAAACAGGTAACTTACCAACCACATTTCACGCTTAAAGTTGCGGATAAGCCCAAGGTACTGCTGTGAAATAAACGCTTGCTTTGACTGCGTATCACCGCTTAATTGTTGCAGGCTAGACCATACGCTGTCGGGGAAAGAAATATTAAAGTGCACCCCAGCGATGGCTTGCATCATACTGCCATAACGGTTCTTCAGCCCTTCGCGATACAAGGTTTTCATTTTACCAATGTTCGATGAGCCAAATTGCGCTAAAACAATGTCTTCTTCATCTTCAATAAAGCAGGGCATAGATAAAGGCCAAAGTAACTCATCGCCCATGCTTTCAAGGGTAAATTTTTGCAGATCCGTGAGCTGTGCCAGCGTTTCTTGCGGATCTTCACTGACCGGAGTAATAAATTCCAGCAAAGATTCAGAAAAGTCGGTAGTAATGTGACCGTTGGTTAAGGCATGACCGGTTCTTTGTGGATGACCCGTTTTGGCTATTTTGCCCGAGCCTTTAATGCGTAATGCCTCACGTTCGATACCACGTTTGATGCCCTTAAATGCGCCTTGGTGGGGCTGTTGCGACAACAGCTCTAGCTTAGTGTTTAACTCTACTTGTTTCAAAAATTCTTCCTCGAACCTAAAGGCCAATCTCAAGTCAATGGGGTCTGTGATGAATTACTCAAGCCTTTAAGATTACTTTCGCGTAATGCGCACCGCTTTCTACACACTGATGCGCCCTTTGCAGTTCATCCAATGCAAAGTAATGACTTACCATAACCTTGATTTTGCCAGTTTGATAGGCTTGATACAAATATTTAAGGTCGTCTTGATTGCTTTGTACCAGCATCCCTTGACAGTCTATGCCAAGCGCCGCAGCGCGCTCGCACACGGCTGCACTGGTGTTGCTGGGAATGGTGACAACCTGCGAGCCCGTTTGTAACGCCGATAAACACTGAATTGCAATTTTGTCACCAATTAAGTCGAGTAAATCACCCTGTTGTTGCTGTTGCCAAAAGCTATCGTAGGTAATGGCTTTAACCCCTAAGCTGTTGAGTAGCTCATGCTCAGGTCGGCGCGACACGGCGATTACTTCACGTCCCTGTAATTGCGCTAACTGAATTGCCAAGTGCCCTACCCCTCCTGTGGGTGCAACAATAAAGAGCGGTTTTGATTTGTCTTCAAAACGGTCTAAGGCTTGTTTCGCCGTCAATCCCGCAAGGCATAAACCGGCGATATCGGGCTGTTGCTGAGTGTCCACTTTCACCAACTCATGGTGATCAGCAATCACATAATCGGCGTAACAGCCCGGGTGCTGTGCAAAGCCAACCATGCCAATCACTTCATCGCCCACAGCGACAGACGAGTTTGCCTCCGCCACGGCTATCACTTCACCATAAACATCGTACCCGAGTGGTAAAAAGGTGCCTGGTGCTTTTTGGGCTGCAACATAGCCTAGTCCCTGTCGGGTTTTAATGTCGATTGGGTTAACGCTGCTGCTGATCACGCGGATCATAACTTGCTCTGGTGCCAGATCGGGCAGCGCTTGTTGCTGGGCATGAAGTTGGCTGGCGTCACCAAACTCTGTCACACCATAGCGGTTTGCCATCTTTACCATAAGTGATTGCCTTGTTTGATTTTGTTATTAAATTAGCATACTCCAAAGCATGGCAGCTTTGAAGCAATTGCATTGGCTGAAAACAAAAGCGCCCGCAACCAGTAAGTTGCAGGCGCTTTATGATTATGCCATCACTATGAGGCGTTATTGAACACTATCTTATCGTCTAACACATCCACCTTGATGGTATCACCACTGATAAACTTACCTTGTAATAGGTCTTGCGCTAACGGGTTTTCAATATATTGCTGCACCGCACGTTTTAGCGGCCGTGCGCCATACACTGGGTCAAAACCACTGGCGGCAATTTTTTCCAGCGCCGCTTCACTGAGCGTAAGTTCAAAACCTTTGTCAGTTAGGCGTTGGCGTAAACGCTCAAGCTGAATATTGGCAATTTCTTTAATGTGCTCATTAATTAACGGGTGGAATACCACGGTTTCATCAATACGGTTAATAAACTCAGGACGGAACTGACTTGCCAGCACTTCCATCACTCGCGATTTTAGCGTCGCATAGTCATTGCTGCCCGCCTGCTCTTGGATCACATCAGAGCCCAGGTTAGAGGTCATGATCACCACGGCGTTTTTAAAGTCCACGGTGCGGCCTTGACCATCGGTTAAACGGCCATCGTCCAATACTTGCAATAAGATATTGAAAACATCTGGGTGCGCTTTTTCCACCTCGTCCAATAAGATCACAGAGTAAGGTCGCCTTCTTACCGCTTCGGTCAGGTAGCCCCCTTCTTCATAACCCACATACCCTGGAGGTGCGCCAACTAAACGCGCCACCGAGTGTTTTTCCATAAACTCCGACATGTCAATGCGTACCATGGCGTCTTCGGTATCAAACATAAAGTTGGCCAACGCCTTGGTGAGCTCGGTTTTACCAACCCCTGTTGGCCCTAAGAATAAGAACGAACCAATAGGACGATTAGGATCGGCAAGCCCAGCTCGCGAGCGGCGAATGGCGTTAGCCACTGCGTTAACCGCCTCATCTTGACCAATGACTTTTTGATGCAACTCGTCTTCCATTTGCAATAGCTTTTCACGCTCACCTTGGAGCATTTTTGCCACCGGGATCCCCGTCCAGCGCGACAAGATTTCGGCGATTTCATCTTCACCGACTTGGTTTTTCAACAAGCTCATCTCTTGCATTTCGGCTTGTGAAGCCAGGTCTAAACGACGCTCTAAATCGGGGATACGGCCATATTGCAGCTCCGACATACGTTGTAAGTCACTGGCGCGACGGGCTACCTCTAGGTCAAGGCGAGCTTGCTCAAGCTCAGCTTTAATCACTTGCGTGCCTTGTAAGGATGCTTTCTCGGCGTTCCACACTTCATCAAGCTCACGATATTCCGACTCCATATCACTGATCAGAGCCTGCATTTCAGTACGGCGCTTTTGACTGGCCTCATCCTTTTCTTTGGCAAGCGCATTATCTTCGAGCTTTAGCTGAATAATGCGACGTTCAAGGCGGTCTAGCTGCTCCGGCTTAGAGTCGATTTGTAAACGGATTGAAGAGCCGGCTTCATCAATTAAGTCGATGGCTTTATCTGGCAGTTGACGGTCGGTAATGTATCGGTGCGACAAATTCGCCGCTGCTACAATGGCCGGATCGGTGATGTCCACCGAGTGGTGCAACTCATAACGCTCTTTTAAGCCACGCAAAATAGCAATGGTGTCTTCCACTGACGGCTCATCAACAAAGACTTTTTGAAAGCGTCGCTCAAGGGCGGCATCTTTTTCAATGTATTGACGATACTCATCAAGCGTAGTGGCCCCCACGCAGTGCAGCTCGCCACGAGCCAGCGCGGGCTTAAGCATGTTACCGGCATCCATGGCACCGTCGGTTTTACCGGCACCGACCATAGTGTGGATTTCATCGATAAACAGAATAACTTGGCCTTCTTCTTTGCCGAGTTCATTCAGCACCGATTTTAAGCGTTCTTCGAACTCACCGCGGTATTTAGCACCAGCCACCAAGGCGCCCATATCCAACGATAGTACGCGCTTACTTTTCAGTCCTTCAGGTACCTCACCATTGATGATCCGCTGTGCCAGGCCCTCAACGATGGCGGTTTTACCCACGCCAGGCTCACCAATCAGTACTGGGTTGTTTTTGGTGCGGCGCTGCAACACTTGAATGGTGCGGCGAATTTCATCGTCACGACCGATTACCGGATCTAACTTACCTTGCTCTGCTCGCTCGGTAAGATCTACGGTAAATTTCTCTAGTGCTTGTCTGGTATCTTCGGCGTTAGGGTCGTCGACTTTCTGGCCACCACGAATGGCCTCGATAGCTTGTTCTATCTTTTGTTGGGTGATATTCAGTGCTTTAAAGATTTCACCAAGCGGTCCTTTGTCTTCACACGCGGCGAACACGAACAACTCGCTGGAAATGTATTTATCTTTGCGCTTTTGCGCATACTTGTCGCACAAGTTAATTAACGAAATTAGGTTGTTCGACAACTGGACATCGCCGCCAACCCCTTCCACTTTAAAGAGTTTTTCAATGGCTTGAGAAAGCTTAGTATTAAGCTCATCAGCACTCACTCCAGCTTGGGCCAATAGCGCTCTTACGCTGGAACCACTTTGCTGTAGCAAGGCGTACATTAAATGAACCGGTTCGATAAACTGGTGATCGCGCCCAAGCGCTAATGACTGCGCATCAGAAAGCGCTGCCTGAAATTTGCTTGTGAATCTGTCTAAACGCATGTTCGTTTACCCATGTAAAATTAGATTAACTTATTTATGGGTATTATTTGGCTGAATATCAAGCGCGCTGAGCGCAAAACAAGGGCTTTATTTGCGCCAAATCAAAGTCGCCATTCTCCCGGTAACACGGTCTCGGCGGTAGGAAAAATACTCGCTCGGATCACTGACAGTACACTGCCTTTGGCCATAAATTTTATTGACCCCAAGCTTGGTCAGTTGCAGCTCTGCAATGGCAAAAATGTCGGCCAACAGTTTACCATCGCGATGACGTTGAAAAGCACTGTCGAGACCTGGAAAGGCCGCCAGCACTTCTGGCCCGACTTCAAATGCCGCAGGCCCTATGGCGGGACCAAACCAAGCATAAATGTCGTCAGGCTGTGCCTTAAATTGCGCCAGGGTGTTTTCAATTACCCCTTTTGCTAAGGGCTTCCAACCACCATGAATGGCCGCAATTTCAGTACCGCAACGGGAAGCCAATAAAATCGGCAGGCAGTCGGCGGTCATAATGGCCAACGGGGTTTGCCGACACTGGCTGTACAAGGCATCGGCTTGATGTACTTGGGCAACCTCAAACTGCTCATCGACCACCACCACTTCGCCACCGTGAACCTGCTCCAACCAGACAATGGGGTTGGCGACGTAACCGTGCAGGATACGGCGGTTTTCTGCCACATGCTCGGCATTATCACCGACGTGAAACGCCAAGTTCAGGCTGTCGTAAGGGGGCTGCGACACGCCGCCTTGACGTGTCGTTGATAATGTCCCCACTACTTGGGTGAGCGGCCAGTCTGCTAGTTGCATATTATAAGGTTAAGTCCGGATTCTCTTTGGTGTCTTCACGAAGCGCTTCCACTAGCTGCACCATGTCCTCTGGTACTGGCGCTTCCCATGTCATCATTTCACCCGTAATTGGATGAGCGATACTTAGTTTTATAGCATGCAATGCTTGACGTTTAAACTCTCGCAGTTGTTGTGACAACATCGGCGTGGCATTTTTTGGTGGTCTTGGACGGCCACCGTATAGCTGATCGCCAATCAAAGGATGATTCAAATACGCCATGTGAACACGAATTTGGTGCGTTCTACCGGTTTCTAGACGCAGTCGCAAGCGCGTATGAGCACGGAACTTTTCTGCTACACGGTAGTGCGTAATAGCTGGCTTACCCATTTCATGTACTGCCATATGAGTGCGTTTGGTGGCGTGACGGCCAATGGCTTTTTCAACCATACCACCAGCGGTCATGGTGCCATTACACAAGGCTTCGTATTCACGGGTGAAGTTTTCTCGCGCTTGCAGGTTTTTAACTAAATGCGTTTGTGCTTGGATGGTTTTCGCCACCACCATTAAGCCGGTAGTGTCTTTATCCAGACGGTGTACAATCCCAGCTCGTGGTACATTGATGATGTCGGGGTGGTGATGCAACAGTGCATTAAGTACTGTGCCATCAGGGTTGCCTGCACCCGGGTGCACAACTAAGCCCATGGGCTTATTAATCACCAAAATATCATCGTCTTCGTAAACGATATCTAAGGCAATATCTTGCGCTTCGTATTCGCGCGCCGCTTCAATCACCGTTTCAATGGCAACAGACTCGCCACCCAACAGCTTTTCACGAGGCGTATTGTATACTTCCCCGTCAACTGTGACTTTATCTTCTAAAATCCAAGTTTTTATTCTAGAACGAGAAAAATCGGGGAACAATTGCGCCAAGATCTGGTCTAGACGTTTACCACCGAGTTCGACTGGTACCTCCGCTTGGAGGGAAATTTGCTCTGACATATAAAACTTTACCTAATTTACCAGTGCAAGCCGTGCTCGACTGGGTTAGAATCGTATAAATGCATAGTTTACTCGGTTTTGCCGAGTTGGCCTAGCCGAAGAAAACAAAGGTAGTAAAATAAAATGATTAAAAACTTAAGGACACACGCCTTTAGGCTGGCGTTAAGCGCTTCAGTATTGGCTTTAGCCGCCTGTTCATCTGCCCCAGAACAAGAAGATATAGAACGTGTACCGAACAAATCGGCGCAGTCACTTTACCAAGATGCAAAAAGTACCTTAGACAGCGGGCTTTACGCTAGAGCTATCGAGCTTCTGAGCGCCATCAACTCCCGTTATCCATTTGGCCCCTATGCCCGTCAAGTACAAATGGACCTAGTATACGCCTACTATCAAACCGGCAACACGGATCAGGCACTGGCGACCATCGACCGTTTTATTCGCCTAAACCCTAACCATAAAGATTTAGACTACATGTATTACATGCGCGGTTTAGTAAATATTAAAGCTGATGAAAACGCCTTTCAGGAGTACTTTGGTGTTGACCGCGCTGACAGAGATGCTAGCAGAACTCGAGTTGCTTTTCAGGACTTAACCACGCTGGTGAAAAACTACCCTGATAGCGCATACGCAAAAGAAGCCAAAAAGCGCATCGTGTGGCTATTAAATAAAATGGCACGTTATGAGTTAAAAGTAGCAGAGTACTATTTTGAGCGTGAAGCTTATTTAGCAGCAGCAAACCGTGGTAAATACGTGGTTGAGCACTATTCACAAAGCAGCTATCTAACCAAAGCGTTTGATATTATGGAGAAAAGTTACCGTAAATTGGGGTTACCTGATTTAGCCGATAACGTTAAAAAAGCCAAAGCGGTTAACAAAAGATAAGCGTTTTACAACTCCCACCGCGGTGGGAGTTGCCAGCCATGGATTAAATGGCTTCCTCATCCTCTTCACCAGTACGGATACGTACCACTCGCTCAACTTCCGTGACAAAGATTTTACCATCGCCAATTTTGCCGGTTTGTGCCGTTTTGACAATCACCTCAATGGCTCTGTCAACGTCTTCATCAGCGGTCACTATGTCTAGCTTTACCTTAGGCAAAAAATCAACCATGTACTCGGCACCACGATATAACTCAGTGTGGCCTTTTTGGCGACCAAAGCCTTTAACCTCACACACGGTCATGCCGGTAATGCCGACGTCAGAAAGGGCTTCTCTAACGTCGTCTAGCTTAAATGGTTTAATTATTGCTTCTATTTTTTTCATGGCTATCTCGATTCCTTTGGTGTTGGGTCGATTTTAGACAATCAATCCATGCAAGGCAAACAAAGACATTGAAAGTTAGGTCATTTTTACGCAATAATGCTAAGTATAAATTATTACTTTTGGTTACGAGGCAGTGATGAAACGAGCAGCGGGTTTTAACCTTTTAGAATTGATGATTACTGTCGCCATCTTAGCCATCGTGATGACTGTAGCCTTTAGCTTTGATGGTAATTTATTAGAGCGTAACCGGGCCGAATCCTTCTTAAAAGAGCTACAACGCAATGTTGCTTTTGCCCGCATTAAAGCCACAGCAGCCGACGAGATTGTGATACTTTGCCCTGCCCCCGCCAGAAACATTGTCGCCCGAAACAGCTTTACCTGCCAAAATGACTGGTCAAGCAACCGCATCAGTGTCTTTGTCGATAGAAACAACAACGGCAGCTTTAATGACGACGAAGACACCCTGCATCGCACCATGGAGGTGGTTGATGGTAATGACCAACTAACCTTTAGTGGTGACAACCGCTTGCGCTTCGATTCCAGTGGCCTACTCAGTGACTCAGCTGCTGGGGAGTTTATCTACTGTCCAGGAAATAATAACAACAATCAGCAGTTGAGCATTTCGCAAGCAGGTACCGCCCTGTATCGAGGAGACACAGATACGACTTGTGGCTAGCACCTTGACGGATACTTGAAATATCTCAGCTGCCACCTAAAATTTAATCAAATTATATTTTTCGAGGCAAAGGATATGCATCGAGTCCATGGTTCTACACTTATTGAAGCGCTCACTTGTGTCGCCATTTTAGCCATTGTCAGTTATTTATCGCTACCGAACTTTGCACACTTGCTCAGCCAAGACAAACCCAAGCAGCAACTTCAAGTACTGCAACGCATGCTTAATTTCGCTCGCATTAAGGCCGTTGCCAGTCAAGCCCCTATCACCGTTTGTCCACTGATTAAAAACCGCTGTAGTAGGAAAGAATGGCACAGGGCAATCACGGTCTATATTGACTACCAGCCAAAAGGCAGAGTAAATAGAGGCGATACTAAGCTGCACGTGTTCAAAGCGGCGCTTGATAATGATGAACTGAACTACCCACGTCACAGTATAACTTTCTCACGATTTGGTCGATTAGCAGGACTGCTCAATGGCACTTTTGTGTATTGTACAAAACGAAAAACAAGCCTCGGATTATCGGTGAGTATTACCGGCAGAAGTAAAATTAAAGCAAGCAAAAAGTGTGGCAATTAGGTGACAGTTTGCTCTGCCACCTAACTGCCGAGCGTTAACGCTCCCAGCAGCGATCAATTCGCGCTTGATCCGTGACACCACTGACCCCTCTTATACCGAGTTCATCAATAGTCAATGCAGGGCATTCGGTGTCACCACGAACCGGACCACTGGCAGCGGTTGCCATAACAGTGAAGGTATCCGTAGTTACCCCCTGCAGTGAGATTGTAAAGTAGCCATTTTCCGAGGCACTCGGTACGCCAATATCACTTAGGTCATCCGCATAGCTGCGATTATCTACGAAAAACTGCTCTTGCTTATTGGCAGCATCAAGTAAAATGGCCATGGCATCAGATCTGGCTCCACGCTTCACGTATTCAGTGTAATTAGGATAGGCGACCGCAGCCAGAATACCGATAATGGCCACCACTATCATGACTTCAATCAGGGTAAATCCTGCTACTCGCTGGTTATCGTTTCTCATCGCTAAATTCTCGTTTGTAAATGTATAACTGTCTGGTTTTAATACTAATACCGTATTGTCTAAATAGCCTTACTTTTCCTGTTTCTGGGTCGACCACTGGGATCGAACCGGCAATGCCTTTTGGCAGTAATGGATTACCCGCCGGAGCACCATCGCCTTCACCGTCACCATCCACTTCAATACCCGGTCCCGGAATATAAATTTTGGTTTTACCGTCGTCGCCTTTGCGTACCACAATTGTGGGAGTATCAGGAATATCCTGTGCAGTGATGTATTTAGTGCCAGTGCCATAGTGCATATGCAAGGCATACAACTGCCCCTTACCACCGGTTAAAGTACATTGCTGGGTAGTCTGATCCGCAGGCGTAAACGAGGTAAAATAGGCCACCCCACCTACCACTGTAGACGCAGAAAGTGACTTTTCACCAGTGGAGAGCCGATATTTCCAGCCTTTAAACTGCGCTAATTCCACTTCAAGCTCAACAAAGTCCTCCAAACTGCTGGCGGCAGTGCCAAAGGGATCCGTTTTCATTTCCATCAAGTCGCTGATTAAAATAGGTTCTGGGATGTCACTGACAAACGACTGGGTTTTAGTGTTAATATCACGCACCATAAAGAGGTAATCATTAACGCTGGAGTCGGTTGGTTTAGCACGGTTACCACTGCCAATAACGATGGCATCAAACGGCGTGTCTTTGCGAACTTTTACCTTATTATTTTGCGGATCGCTTGGATCTTCTATTTCAGTCACCTTACTAAAGAAAGTGCGAGCCACGGTAGGCTGATAGAAAAAGCGGCGGTCTTGATTGGCAAGGTCGCTGCCTAAGCGTGCCAGCTCAAAGTGTGTCCATGGTTGTTCGTTATCCGTGGGATTCGGTCCCGGTATATCTACCCGCCAAATACTGCCTCCAGTATCGGCTAAGTAAATTCTATCCGTAAAGCCATCATAGTCCGAGTCAGTCAGCGTCGGCGAAGCCACAATACTGTGCTTGCCTTTAAACTGATCGCCGGTCAGAGACCAAACAATATCGGCATTATTAGACAGAATATCAACAGCATAAAAGCCCACTCCAACACTGCCATCTTCGCTGCGAGAGACATTGTCTTTGTTGGTGTTGTAGCCAGCACCAAAAATAAGCACAGGGCGCTCTTTCGATTTTTCTAAGAAGGTTACTACTGGTTTTGACCACGTCTGACCTAAGTGTTTAAACTTATCTGAGTCTCCTGAAATTGGGCCATTCCAAAGTAGTTTTGGCGAGTCAGGGTTGGTAATATCAAAGCCATAGTACTTGTTACCACCTCGGCGCATACCAGCAAACGCCCAGACTTGCTCACCTTGATCAATTTTGTTGTCTTTATTTTCATCATTGAAGTAAATGGTGATTGGGCCATCCATGCCATAGACTTTAGTTTCAGCCTTACGGGTTTTGACATCGTTGAGAATGTCTAACAAGTCGCCAGGAATAAACGCCCAGCTTTCTGTTACTGTATTGCCTTCGTCTTTAAACATATGCAGGCTGCCGGCATTGGTGCCCACTAAAACACGCACATCACCGTTACCATAGTCCATGGTAACCGGCTTAGAGTGCAGCGGATCGGCAAAAATGTCTTTGCGTCTGTCTGTAGTCACATTATCGCGGTCATCATCATCAACATCGATACCTAACGCCCAGTCAATAACCGCCTCCAGCTCGTTTTTTGATGCCCCACTCATTGCCATTTTCTCGGCAAGCTTGTTCCTATTGCCGTAGGCTTTACGTGCGTTATTATATGAAAAAACTTGTAAACTGCCGCTATCAAAATCAGAGTACACATTACGGGTAAGTTGCTTCTCAAGGGCGTAATTCACCCCGCCTTTTTCGATGTTATTTCCATCTTTAGAGCCCGGCTCAGACCAAAACGTAGTGATATTATTATCAATAGCACCACTGTTATTGATGGCTTTAGTAAGCTCTTGGCCGACGATTTCATTGCCCTTTAAACGTAATTTTTTAAGGTTACCTCCCCAGCGTGTATGAGTCTCCGGCTTAAACTGGGTGTAATACAGGTATTCACCCGTTTGCGTTTGATCTTCTGCATTGGCTGATACCGTTGGCGAAGTAAAGCTAGCGCTAATATTACGGATATTGGTGATCGTGGTTTTTAACACCTCAGACAGCTCATTCGCCGTGTTGGCATGAAGGTATTGACCGCCTCCTTTTGATGCGGTTTCAGCCAGTAACTCTTTACCTGTACTTGACATACCGTTACCAAAACCAATGGTAAATACACGGGCAAAATCCTCTTCATCGGGCGTGGTAGGATAAAGATCCACCTTTTTCTGATCTGTCCCCCGCATTAATTCAGCCAGTGCTGGCAGATAGTTTTTAACGGTATTGTAACTGGGATCGATATCAAAGTAGTCCGGTGATTGTTTGTATACAGCTTTATAATCAGCAACGATATCATCATTAGAGTCTGTATCATTGGTCGGATCACCATCAGTCATGAGAATGAGATTGACGGAAGTATCACATCGTGCTTCTGCACCGCTATCGCGTTTAAAAGGTGAGATATATCTATTGCCATTCTCTACCGAAGTATCTCTATCCCAACCACCATTTGTACCCCAATATACTGAGTCACCTCTTAAGTAGTTATACAACTCCCATAACGTCTCAGACAATGGCGTTGAGCCAGAGCCTGGTAGAGAATTAATTTTATTCACTATTTGACTGTTAGAACTGCCAATCCCATTAAGTATGTAGCCGCCACTGGAGGAGTAAAGCCGTGATAATCCGAATAGAATATCATCGTTGTCATTTACCAAGCCCCGCATCGCATCTTGTGCAACCTTCAATCTACTCGCTGAGCACAAGCCTGCTTGTAAATTGCCATATTGATTGTATTGGTAACAGGTATTGTTATTGGTTGATACAAAACACTCGGTTTCGCGGTAGCCGTAGCGAGTTTCTTGCCACCAACCCCACCCCCATGTATAGGAGTAGCGTTCATAGCAGGTCTTTCCGGTTTGCGAATCCCACTGCATGCTGCCTGATGTATCAAATAACATCATGACTCGGGGCTTTTCACGAGTAGACACATTGTGTTTTACGTATAGCTCAATATCCTCAGCCTGTGCTTGCTGAATACAGCCACCGACTAAGGCCGTTATTAATAAAAGTTTTTTCATCTTATTTACCCGCAGTTGCACTGACTAGCTCTTGCCCAACCCCCATCACGATAGTGACATTATGACGGCCTTTATCACCGTAATTAACAGTTGCTTCCACTTCCGTCATATTACAAACAACCCCACTGGTGTACGCAAACTGCCTAGGGCAATAAAGCTCCAGCTCACCGTTATTAAGGTTTCTTACAACCGCCGTTACTCCGTTGTCTGCAACCACAGGTTCTCCCTCCTCTGGTATCTGCTCGCGCGGTAATAAAAACACGCTGTCTGTTGCCAGCTGCTGCTGCTGTTGAATTATTCGTTGTACCTCGCCATAAAGCAAATTTTCTGCCTCTTCGCGCTCCATCACCGCATGGGTCATTTTGATGTCTAAGGTACTGCTACTCATGAGCGTAACGGCGACGGCCATAATGGCTACTACCATCACCATCGACATTATTAGTACCACACCGCGTTGCTTTAAATGCTCCATGATGAATCCCCCATGTTGTACATCGAAACTGTGGTGGTAAATACCGTGCGGCGAAAGCTATCAGTAAAGGTAAGTGTGCGCTCTGTGTCCGCGGCATTGTCATTGCCTAAGATGTAAGTTCTACTTTTCACCCCAAAACTGGGATCAGGTTCAAGCGCCCTCACCAAAACAAACATCTGCAGTGACAATATTCCCCGGGTATTGCCCCAGTCAGCCAGTGACATGCTTCTGGTATTTCTGTATTGATCGATACGGCCGTCGTAGTCGGTATCTAAACCATACACAAAGCGTATTCTCTCAACTCCTTCAATCACTAACTCATCGGTCATACCACCGACTCTGAGACGCTGGCGTCGCAAAACCGGGATGGTTAAAGAGCGGTTATTGATCACCTGAGTTTCTTCACTTAAGTAATACACATGGTGACTGTAAGGCCATAAAGTCGCATTGACACTGGGCATGACACCGACATTATTGCCTGCGATAAACTGAGCTTGCTCTTGCTGGGCAATAAAGTAAAACTGGCTATTACTGACTTCACTCATATCGGGATTAAGGCCAGTTATCGTAACGGGATCGCCCTCTAAAAACTTAACCTGCAACACCTCAGAGTTATTCACTGCATTATTAATACAGTCCATAGCATTGCCGTTTTGCGTGAATACCGCAGTTATCGGTCTAAAATCGGCCGGCTGATTATTAGGAAAGCTACCATTATTGATGCTTCCAGCGCAGTCATTGCCTGGGTTATTGGGTGCGATTTGATTATCTTCGGTAAAGCCTTCGTCATAGAAAGTGCCCCAAAACCCCACCTGCTCAATATCGCGGCGTAAAATCGACAACGCCAAGCGACCCTTTTCTTGTAGCTCGCCAATGCTCATGGTGTCGTTGGTGGTGGCTTTCATACCAACATAGGTGGCAATCACCCCACCAAGTAACAAGATACCAATGAACATGGCAATCATCAGTTCTAATAAAGTAAACCCAAGTGTTTTTCTCATGGCTGCCCCCGCAACAGCAAGAAGGTTTCCATTACCACCGCCCTGCGTCTATCGTCATTCACACCACAGCTGCCTGCAGGGTTATCGTCTGCCGCGGTCATTTCTTGTCGACCTCGCCAAGTGACGATGACCTCGACATTAACGCCATTGGTGCTGGTGGTGGGATTAATACAAACGGTGGCATTATCTAACGAGCCGCTTCTTTCTCGAGCTCGAATCGCGTGTTGCCAGTTATTGATGTCAGTCTGAGCAACTTGTGCGGCAGAACAAAAACCACCATAGCAGTCCGTCATCACAGAAACTGCGTCATCACTGGAAAAATCGACATCATATAATGCGACGACATTGTTGGCGTCGTTATTACGCATTCGGTGTAAAATATCGCTGGCCAACTCCACCGCAGCAGCACGCTGCAATGAATCAAAGCTAGCCTGCTTGGCTTTGGCCTGTAATGCCACAGCCCCCAGCAAACCAAAACTTAAAATCATAAAGGCAATCAGCACTTCTAATAGCGTGAAGCCATTGTCTCTGGAAGTGTTCCGCATCGCTTACTCTTACTTACAGTTGTCTGATTATAAGTCTACTTCGTGTTGCAATTGATACAAGCTTGCGGGGTATGAAAGGTAGAATAACGGAATAAACGGTCGATGACACGGTCTGTAGGACACGGTCTGTAGGACACGGTCTGTAGGACACGGTCTGTAGGACACGGTCTGTA
>NZ_JBLWMW010000042.1:188-11698 GCF_048515945.1 Pseudoalteromonas 'SMAR' | reverse complement strand
GGACACGGTCAGTAGGACAAAGCTTGTTTAAGTTCTTTAAATGCTCGACGGCTCACCTCGATTGGCTCAGCCATATCTGCTAACTTCACATAGTGCTGCTGCCCTTTTGAGTCCAATGCTTGAATGGCCTTACGCTTAACTAAGGTACTGCGATGCACTTGGACAAAGTAGTTAGGGTACTTTTCCAGTAAGTTTTTCAACGAGTGATCCACTAACACCTGTTTGCCACACGCTAAGGTAAGCTTACTGTATTTGCCATCGGCTTGCGCCACCACAACCGAATCTAGCTGTAACTGGCGCAGCTCACTGCCCACCTGATAACCAATAAGTTTGCTAGTTGGAAAAATGGTAGTGAGTAATGTCGCGAGCTTATCTGCCGCCAAAGGTTTGACCAAGTAGCCGTTGGCGTGCAGCTCGAAAGCTTGTAAAGCAAACTCAGGGTGGGCGGTAAGAAAAACCAGCTTAATTCGAGGGAAACGTTGTCGCAACTGCTGAGCAAAGCTCACACCATCTTGCCCCGGCATTGAAATATCAATGAAAACCAGTGCCGCGGAGTGGCGCTCAAGTAGGGCGTCGGCTTCTGCGGCACTGCCCGCTTCGCCAACACATGAAAACCCCTGATGGTCAGACATCATTCTTTTAACACGCGCTCTGGCTAAGGGTTCATCGTCCACTACAAGGTAGTTAATGGTCATGATGACAAGGGGATCTTAAAATGCACAATAAAGCTATCTTGTTGTGGCTGCGCTGTAAAGTCAACCGCCTGACCGTACTGTAAATACAACCTACGACGAATGTTATCCAGGCCTATGCCATGACCTTGGTGGGCGAGCGGCTGCTCGAGATTAAAGCTATTTTTAACGCTGATACACAGCATTGCCGCGTTTGTTGCTATCGTTACTTCGATATCTGCACCGTTTGGGCTCGGCTCGACACCATGGATCACCGCATTTTCAAGTAGAGGTTGCAATATTAAACTAGGAATACGTTGTTCATCAAGTCCCGGCTCCACCTGCCATGTCACTCGTAACCGCTCAGCAAAACGCCACTTTTCTAATTCTATATAAGATTGACACAGTGCAATTTCATGGTTGAGTGTGACTGCAGCTTTGTTGGCCATGGCGGCTTTTGACAGCTCAGCTAAATTCAGTGCGGCCTGCTCCGCCGCTTTGCTATCCACGTGGCAGAGCTCTGCCACGGTATTTAATGCGTTGTATAAAAAGTGCGGTCGGATCCGTGCCTGTAATGCGATTAACTCGGCCTCAGACAGTGCTTTAACATTACCCATGTTATCTCGGTAGATCGCGAGAAAATGCACAAACAGGGTTACCACAGCAATACAAATTGCCATATTGCGGCCCACGTCAAGGGTAAAGCGGCCGTCATCAATAAAACCGAGCAACGCAAAGGCACTAGGCACCACTAGGCTCGTTATGGCGCTACAGCTTACAAACACACTGATCACTAAAATGGCTTCCTGCCAATCCGGTAAACGTTCACAGAAACGCTTTAACAGCGACAATATGGCCAGTGCACAAAACGCGGTAAAATGAATAAATAAACTGGTGAGACCGAGAGATTGCCAAAATGGCAGATTGCCTGCGAGGGTGTAGATAAAGGCTAGGAGCTGCGAGGTGACCAGCAGCGCTAGCACACCTCGCTCATTTAATAATGCAGATAACAACCGAATAGACGTTGCCATCGGCTCGGCTCCCTACCTGAGTTCAACCGGAACGGCAAACACAACGTTCTCTTCTTGGCCTGGGTTTTCTACCACCTCTTGACCGCCAAGATCTTTAAGGCGAGAAATAACTTGTTGCACCAACACTTCTGGCGCTGATGCTCCGGCAGTAACGCCAACTTTAGCCACTTCGGCAAACCAGCTTTGGTCAATCGAGCTGGCGTCATCAATTAGATGAGCTTGAGTTCCCATCTTCACTGCCAGTTCACGCAAGCGGTTTGAGTTAGAGCTATTTTTTGCCCCCACAACCAGCAGTAAGTCGACTTTATCGGCCAAGTCGCGTACCGCATCTTGGCGGTTTTGCGTGGCATAGCAAATATCGTCTTTACGCGGGCCACTGATGTTAGGAAACTTAGCACGTAAGGCATCGATAACATCTGCGGTGTCATCCACAGACAAGGTAGTTTGACTGCAATAAAAAAGGTTATCAGGATTCTTTACTTGCAGCTTAGCCACGTCCTCAGGTTGTTCTACCAAGTAGATCCCGCCCTCAGCGTTATCATACTGGCCCATGGTACCTTCAACTTCGGGGTGACCATTATGACCAATCAGAACACACTCAATGCCTTTGCGGCTCGCGCGAGTGACTTCCATATGCACTTTTGTAACCAACGGGCAAGTGGCATCGAACACTTTTAACTCGCGACGTTTGGCCTCATTGCGCACTTGCTGAGAAACCCCATGGGCGCTAAAAATAACAATGCTGTCATCAGGCACTTCATCGAGCTCTTCAACAAACACTGCGCCACGTGATTTCAGGCCATCCACAACGTATTTGTTATGCACCACTTCGTGACGTACGTAAATAGGCGCGGTGAAAATATCCAGCGCGCGTTCGACAATACTAATTGCACGGTCGACTCCAGCACAAAAGCCTCTTGGATTGGCCAGCAAAATCTCCATTAGTTTTTCACCTCAAGGATTTCCACTTCAAATGTCACTCTTTGCCCAGCTAAAGGGTGATTAAAGTCGATGGTCACAGAGTCACCAGCAACCTCTCTCACCAAACCAGGTAGCTCAGTACCATCCGGTTGAGTAAAAGCGATAATGGTGCCAACCTCAGCTGGGGTGTCGGCGCCAAATTTGCTTCTATCGACGTAATAAATATTATCTGGGTTAGGCTGCCCAAAGGCATCTTCTGGCGCCAGCTCAAATGATTTTTCATCACCGGCCTGCAGCCCTAATAAACACTTTTCAAAGTTCTCTGTGAGGCTACCATCGCCCATAAATAACTTTGCCGGTTTATTGTGGACTTTGGTTGAATCAGCAGCCGAGCCATCTTCCAATTTGATAGAAAAGTGGAACAATACTTCCGATTTTGCTCCAATAACTTGTTCACTCACGAATTTTTCTCCTGTGGCTGATCACCACTGGTAAATGCATCGAAAATTAGTAGTGCAGCACCGCCTACAATCGCCATGTCGGCTATGTTAAAGGCGGGATAATGCCAATCTTGGTAGTAAAAATGCAAAAAGTCGATGACGTAACCATGGATGATCCTGTCATACAAATTGCCTACTGCACCACCTAATACCATGGCGTAAGCCATGCCGAGCTTCCAGTTTGAAGCAGGCAGTTTGCGTAACCAAAATACTAAAAGGGTGCTAATAACGATGGCAATGGCACTTAAAAAATAACGTTGCCAACCACCGGCATCACTTAAAAAACTGAACGCCGCACCATAGTTATGCATGTAGGTTAGGTTAAAAATAGGCAGAATGTCGATAGACTCATACAGCTTCATCTCAGCCATCACTAGTGCTTTTGTCAGGTAGTCTACTGCAAACAGCAGTAGACTTAACCATAACCACACTAGACCACTTTTGCGTGTCGTTTGTGTCACGTTTTACTCCTAGGCAAATTGGCGCTGCTCGCCTTCGCCTTCAACGTTACTAATACAGCGGCCACAAATGTCTTGATGCTGTTCATGCTGACCAACATCATCACAATAATGCCAACAACGCTCACACTTTTGTGCGTCAGTCGCTGCAACCTGGATGAACAGTCCTTCAATCTCCGAAGCCACAGTGCCGTCAGGCTGACTGTCTACCACTTCAACCTTTGCTTTTGAAGTCAGTAATACGAAACGCAATTCTTCACCGATCGCATTGAGCTGCTCGGCTAAGTCGCTGCCTGTGTATAGGGTTACTTCTGCTTGCAAAGTGGCACCAATCACCTCTTCTTTACGAGCATTTTCTAATACACGGTTAACTTCGTCACGCACAGCAAGAAGGTTTTGCCAGTAGTCATTGTCTAATGAACCGGTAGTCGCCCCCTCAATGGCATCGTACCAAGTATCAGCAAACACAAAGTCACCACGTTCACCTGGTAGCACTTCCCAAATCTCTTGGGCAGTGAAACTCATGATCGGTGCCATCCAACGAGTCATGGCTTCTGCAATATGATACAAGGCAGACTGACATGAACGACGGGCATGACTGTCACTTTTCGCTGTGTATTGGCGATCTTTAATCACATCTAAGTAGAAAGAGCCTAGCTCACCAGTACAGAAGTTCATCAGCTTTTGTGTCACTTGTAACATCTGATACTTGTCGTAAGCTGCGGTGATTTCTGTTTGTAATTGCGCAGCACGGGAAACAATCCAGCGATCCAGCTCAACCATATCTTCAATGGCAACCAAATCGGTTTTCGGATCAAAACCACTTAAATTAGCTAACAAGTAACGGCTGGTGTTACGAATACGGCGATAACGGTCTGCAGAGCGCTTGAAGATTTCATCCGACACCGTCATTTCAGCGCTGTAATCACTTGAAGCCACCCATAAACGCAAGATATCAGCGCCCAGCTTATTCATCACATCTTGTGGCGAGATAACGTTACCCAGTGATTTTGACATCTTGCGGCCATTCTCATCCACAGTAAAGCCATGGGTAAGGACTTGTTTGTAAGGCGCATGGCCATTAATCGCCACCGACGTCATCATCGATGACATAAACCAACCACGGTGTTGGTCAGAGCCTTCCAAGTAAAGGTCCGCCGGTCCGCTCAGTTCTTCTCGAGCATCCACAACACAGGCGTGTGTAACACCAGAATCAAACCAAACATCAAGGGTATCTTGTACTTTAATGTATTGCTCAGCATCAGCTTCGCTTAGCAAAGTACTTGGCTCGAGGTCATACCAAGCTTGAATGCCTTTTTCTTCCACCAACTTGGCGACGGCTTCAATCAAAGACTCGGTATCTGGGTGTAAATTGCCGGTGTCTTTGTCAACAAATAAAGCAATTGGCACACCCCAAGTACGTTGACGTGAAATACACCAGTCAGGACGACCTTCAACCATGTTGGCAATACGGCTTTCGCCCCACTCAGGTAGCCACTGTGTCTTTTTAATTTCGTTCAGTGAATCGGCACGCAGATTCGCTTGATCCATGCTAACGAACCACTGTGGTGTGGCACGGAAGATAATCGGTGTTTTATGGCGCCAACAATGAGGGTAACTGTGCGTTAGCGCTTTATGACGTAGCAAAGCGCCCTTCTCAGTCAGTACCTCGATAACATTATCGTTGGCTTTAAATACGTGCTGGCCTGCAAACAGCGGTGTGTCAGGTAAGTAAACGCCATTTGCCCCTACTGGGTTTGCCACTTCAAGACCATAATCTAGACCGGCACTGAAGTCTTCCTGACCGTGTCCTGGAGCGGTATGTACGATACCGGTACCTGAATCAGTGGTGACGTGCTCACCAAGAATAACGGGGACATCAAAATCATAGAATGGGTGACCCACACGGAGGTTTTCGAGTGCTTCACCTTTGACATAACCCAACACGTGGTAATGCTTAAAGCCAAAGCGATCAACGGCGTCGTTAACCAGCTCTGAGCCCAGCACTAAACGCTGCTCTTGGCCTTCGTCTTCAATTTGTACCAGAGCATATTCAAGGCCACCATGAACGGCAACCGCGCGGTTAGCAGGCAGAGTCCACGGTGTGGTGGTCCAAATTGCTGTGCTTACTTGGCCTTTGCCTTCATGCCCTGCAGCCAAATCAAAAGCAGCGATTACCGCAGCTTGATCAACAAAGGTAAACTTAACGTCGATAGCAGGTGACTGTTTATCTTGGTATTCGACTTCGGCTTCTGCCAAAGCTGATCCACAATCTGTACACCAATGGACCGGCTTAGCGCCTTTGTGCAGGTGACCATTTTTGATGATGCGACCTAATACACGAATGGCATTGGCTTCAAAGTCAAAGTTCATGGTCAAATACGGCTTGTCCCAATCGCCTAACACACCTAAACGTTTAAAGTCTGTTTTTTGCCCTTCAACTTGCTTTTTCGCGTATTCACGGCACTTTTCACGGAACTCAGCAACCGATACTTTTTTGCCAGGCTTACCGACTTTCTTTTCTACTTGCAGTTCGATAGGCAAACCATGACAGTCCCAGCCAGGCACGTAAGGTGCGTCAAAATCGGCAAGGGTTTTAGATTTAATAATAATGTCTTTGAGGATTTTATTTACTGAGTGACCAAGGTGAATATTACCATTTGCATAGGGAGGACCGTCATGCAAAATAAATGGCTTTTTACCTTGTTTCGCTGTGCGGATCTGACCATATAGATCAGCTTCATACCATTTTTTTAGCATCTTTGGTTCGCGTTGCGCCAAATTACCACGCATCGGAAACTCGGTTTCCGGAAGATTTAAAGTATGTTTGTAGTCGCTCATTTATCCTACTTTCCGTATCGGCTACGTTAAAGAAAAACACTGTTTAGCTGCGCTAACATCGCGGCTGATTTGCTCTGTAAGCTGAGACAGTGTTTCGAATTTTTGTTCATCGCGAAGCTTTTCTATGAGCTCCACTTTCATAAATTGACCATAAATGGTCTCACTAAAGTTAAACAGGTGAACTTCTAATAAAGCTTTAGTCCCATTTAACGTCGGTTTGTTACCTACATTGGCAACACCGTAATAACTCTGTTGCTTCACTGTCGCTTTCACTGCATACACCCCTTTTACCGGACTAACCTGCCGTTTAAGGGCGATATTGGCCGTGCGAAAGCCCAGCTCTCTGCCTTTTTTCCAACCATGAATGACACGGCCTGAAATGGCATATGTATGACCTAACATTTCGTGAGCTTGGTTTAAGTCGCCAACCGCTAAGGCTTGGCGCACCAATGTGCTACTGACACGGCAATCTTGCTTGCGAAAACTGGCCGTATCTTTCACTTTCATACCCAAAGGCTCGCCCACTCGCTTTAGCATGGCAAAGTCCCCGGCGCGCTCACGGCCGAAACGAAAATCGTCGCCGACAGTCAATGCCTTAGTGCCAAGCTTAGCAACTAACACCTGTTTTATAAATTGCTCTGCATCTTGCGCGGCAAATTTACTGTTAAAGTTAACGCAAATAACCCGCTCAATTCCGAGCTCTTTTAATAACACCAGTTTATCGCGCAATCGCGTTAACCTGGCAGGTGCTCGGTCTTTGGCAAAAAACTCAAGCGGCTGTGGCTCAAACAACATCACCGTACTCGGCAATTGGTAGTGTTTTGCGTCGCTTATGAGCCCCTTCAAAACCTCTACATGTCCAAGATGAACTCCGTCAAAGTTTCCAATCGTCAACACGCAACCGAAATGATGCGGTCGAATATTATGGATCCCTCGGATTAGTTGCATAGTGCTCGTGCCTTTGTGCAGCAAATATCAAAGAGCCCGATTATACCCAAGTTAGTTGAAAATGCGAATCAAGCCTCTTTGATTGTGTGTAATCTAATACCCAAGCAGTAAAGTAAACCAAAGTAACTCACCATTGCCACCGCCATTAGGCCACTAAGCAGTGTAATTTGATCCACTAAGCTCCAGCTAAGCCAAGCAAACTGAATACTGAGATAATACACTCCAGTGGCCATGCACAGAGCAGCAAAAAGACACTTAAAGGTAAACTGTAATGAAAAGGCGCTGAACTGATAAACCTGTTGCTGTGACAACCTGCGGTATAATAGCCAAGCATTGCACGAAGCCGACAGCGAGGTGGCCAGTGCTAACCCCAAATAGCCAATAAATGGCGCTAAAATCAAATTAAACACCATGTTTAAAACCATGGTGATAATGCCGATTCTTACTGGGGTTTTGGTGTCTTGACGAGCATAAAACCCCGGCGCCAACACCTTAATCAACATAAAGCTCAATAAGCCGACGGAGTATGCTGCAACTCCCATGCTCACCTTGTCTATGTTATCTGCATTTTGTGACACAAACTCACCGTGGCCGAACAGCACCGCAATAATAAGTGGGCTAATCACCATTAGACCCAGCATGGCCGGCAAACCAAGAAAAATAACAAACCTCACTCCCCAGTCTAGAGTTTTTTGAAAGTCCTGCAGCTTTTGCCCTGCGTGCAACTTAGACAATGCCGGTAAAATCACCGTAGCAATACCGATACCAAACAAGCCTAATGGAAATTCAATTAAGCGGTCTGAGTAATACAACCAAGCAATAGATCCGGTCACTAAAAAAGAAGCAATCACCGTATCGAGCAGCAGGTTAATTTGACTTACCGACACCCCAAACATGGCGGGGATCATCAGTTTTCTTACTTTGCTAATTTCCGGGCTATGCCAAGCAAACTTGGGCCGGCTTAAGACGTTCAGTCGCAATAAGAAAGGCAATTGAAACAGTAACTGCACCACGCCACCGATAAACACGCCCAGTGCCAACGCGTAGGCGCCCTCGCTAAAGGTATCGTGCAACAAAATAGCGCAAGAGATAATGGCCACATTCAGCAACACAGGAGTAAACGCTGCGGCTGCAAAGCGGTTGTAAACATTGAGCACAGCGCCACTGAGCGCAACCAAAGAAATAAAAAATAAATAGGGAAAGGTTAATTTCAATAGTGCGCTGGCCAAAACAAACTTTTCAGCATCCCCGCCACCTTGCCACCAATCAATAAACCAGCTGGTGCCAAACAGTGCCGCAATCACTGGTGAGCCAATGACCCCAAGCAAGGTCACCAGCAGTAAAATGGTTCCTAGCGTACCTGCCGCTTGGGCCACAAAAATACGCACCTTATCGTCACCGTGCTGCTCTTTTATTTCAGACAGCACTGGCACGAAGGCTTGGGCAAACGCCCCTTCGGCGAATAGTCGACGTAAAAAGTTAGGAATGCGGTTGGCAAACAAAAAAACGTCCGCGGCGAGTCCAGCACCAAGTAAATTGGCCACCACGGCATCGCGAACCAGCCCCAAAATACGCGATATCATGGTCATGGCACTGACAATCATGCCTGATTTGAATAACCCTTTTGCCACCTTAACTCCTTAATTCTGTGAATTGCGGCAAATTATGCCACAGACACAGCGCATTTAGCACTAGGCGCAGTCTTTCAGCTTTGCTACAATAGCGCCATTAACTGAGGTATGCCGATTTCACTTGTGGGATCTTGGGCTAATACCGATTCGCTTAATTAAGTGGTCCATTTGAGGCAAGAAAATTCTGTCGATAACAAGGCGAAAATTTTGCTATTTAGTTGTTCTAAATAAGAAATTTTTAACGCAGTTAGCGTCAAATTTACTCCCTCAAATTGAGCAAGTATTAATGCGGATTGGTATAATACTTTAGTTCAAACCTGAGATGTTCGAGGCACTTAGAGAGGAATCTTTCCTCACATAATAAGTATCTGTTGGGATATTACGGGTGTACTTAATCCAAGACTGCGATGGTTGCTTTCGCGATAAGCCAAGCCTTTCACAGTCAGGTTAAGGATAGAGAATAACCCAAGTGGTATCTTGGGTAATGAACATTAGGCCGCGCTTGTTAAATTTTGATTGACTTTTGCGATTAAAACAGGCATATTCCTCGGCCTTTAAATTAAGCTTATTTTAAGATTGTTAGGAGCAAACCTTGGCTAACATCAAGTCTGCAAAAAAACGCGCTATCACTAGCGAAAAGCGTCGCAAGCACAACGCAAGCCGTCGTTCAATGATGCGTACATACTTCAAAAAAGTAATCGCTGCTATTGAAGCTGGTGATAAAGAAGCTGCAACTCAAGCATTTGCAGTTGCAACACCTATCCTAGACCGTTACGCAACTAAGGGTCTAATCCACAAAAACAAAGCTGCTCGTCATAAGAGCCGCCTAGCTGCTAAGATCAAAGCGCTTTAATTTGTTGCTGGATTGAAAAAACCGACGTTTAGTCGGTTTTTTTATGCCTAAAACTCCCCCCACCGGCAAACTCTTTGTCAGCAGGGATACATCTATTCTAAGCGTTATGCTATTTCTAAATCTGGATAGAACTTTTTCAGCATGGCGGCAATTTTCTTCGGTGAAAATGGCTTAACCACAAACCCCTTAGCACCACGCTCAATGGCGTCTTTGACGTTATCCACCGTGGAGTGAGCCGATACCATGACAACATTTATGTTGGGGTTGATATCATTTAAGGTCGCGATCAGCTCTTTGCCATCACCGTCGGGTAACTCTATGTCTAAAAAAACAATATCAAAATGTTCTTCTTCACAAGACTTTACACACTGTGTTGCGGTTGACGCTTCCTTAACATGATCGATGCCAATATGCATGAGTGTTTGATGCAAAAAGCTGCGAACTGTTCCTACATCATCAACAATTAAAATCGAGATACTTTGATCCATAGTCCTTTCCCGTAGGCTGTCGTGTAAAAGTGCGCTATTATATTCAGCATAGAAGTATTATAGAGACCTGCAACTAAAAGGCTACTTTAAGCATGGCAAAACCATCAAAAAAACAATCGCTTTTAGGCCAAGCTCAGCCACCTAAAAAAAAGCGCCCCAGCAACAGTAAAAACCGCCGACCGTCACCTCAGCAAGCCGCTGCAATAAAAGCACAACAAGCTGCCGCCTTGCAAGCACAACAGGCTGCAATGGAGTCAGAGAAGCCCAAAAGTAAAACAAAATGGCTAGTTGCTGCTGTTTTAGCTGTTGTGTTTATACTGTTCCCTAAGCCTCAGTTAATTACCTATGAAAAGCTTGGCTTAGTGGCTGAAAGTGTATACTGGCCAGGACTGCCAGGGGTTAGCCCAATGCTATTTGATTCTAACCTGCATGCCAAATCTGCCCTGGATCGCAACACTCTATATCTTTGTCACGATTTAAAAAATCCAGACAGCTGCCAAAAGTATAAAATCATCAAACAACAAGGTTTTATAGCGGCCATGATGAAGTTGGTGTCAGGCTAACAGATAACAACTGACAAGCCATAAACACGCTAAGAGGTGATATCGCATTACCTCTCCCCTCTTCTCTACGACAAGCATTTGCATGCTCCCTCTGCTATTAACAGCCACTCACCACACTTCCTATATGGCGCCTTTCTCTTTTCAAGCATGAGGAAAAACTTACTCCTGCAGTGCTACTTCCTAACAAGGGTATCCAATTCTTATATCAATCCGCTTAGTTAAGTGGTCTATTTGAGGCAAGAAGGTGGCTTAGAGAAATTTGCAAACTAACACAGTGGGTGGGACTCGAATCGAACCGTCGAACCGTCGAACCGTCGAACCGTCGAACCGTCGAACCGCCTCCCTAGGGTGACAGGCCGCTATTCCCTAAGGCAAGAGTTAACCAACTGAACTACCACGTTTTCTAAGGTACAAACTCAAACGTACAAGCGAAAGAGTAAAGCTAAAAACTTTGAAAGAATTTTAAAAAAGGGAGAATTTATAATCAGTTTGCTTGGAGGAATTTGCAAACTGGCGGAGTGGACGGGACTCGATCCCACGTCTCTCAGCCTGACAGGCCGCTATTCCCTAAGGCAAGAGTTAACCAACTGAACTACCACGTTTTC
>NZ_JBLWMW010000042.1:0-88 GCF_048515945.1 Pseudoalteromonas 'SMAR' | reverse complement strand
TTATAATCAGTTTGCTTGGAGGAATTTGCAAACTGGCGGAGTGGACGGGACTCGAACCCGCGACCCCCGGCGTGACAGGCCGGTATTC
>NZ_JBLWMW010000041.1:0-38005 GCF_048515945.1 Pseudoalteromonas 'SMAR' | reverse complement strand
GACATAAAAAGACCCCCAGTAATTGGAATGTCCAACTATTGGGGGTCACTTCATTCAGTATCGGCTTTTTTATTAGATTAGAGCTGTGTTGGTTTATTAAAACAGCTCATCGGACGATGGCAGCTTATCGTCGCCGTCGAATGGAGTGCCTGAATCATTATCTAACACATACTTAGTGGGTTCTGTACCTTGTTCGAAGTATTCAAACCGTGAGGTATGATCGTTCTTACGAGACAGCAAGCCCGTTTTTAGATCAATCCGTGTCGAAATCAGTCCCGGTGGTGGCTCAATCGGCGCGGCAGGTTCCCCTGCTAATGCGGCACGCATAAACTCAATCCATGCCGGCTGTGCGGAAATGGCGCCGGACTCTGCGCCCACAAGCTGGTTATTTCCTAGGTTAGCATTATAGGCGGCACGGCCTAATGATCTGCCGGCATCGTCAAATCCTACCCACACTGAAGTGAGGACATTACGATTAAAGCCTGTGAACCAAGTATCAACAGAATCGTTAGTGGTACCGGTTTTTCCAGCCAAGTCACGACGCTTTAACCACTGCGCCCGCCAACCAGTGCCACTCCAACCGGTATCGTGTTTCCAGCTTCCGCCGCCCCAGATGGCGCTTTTCAGAGCATCGGCAATTAAAAAAGCATTTTGTTCTGAAATCACCTGAGGGGCACACAATTCAGGGTGGTCTTCAAGTTGTTGCTCATCACATACTTTTAGCGGTGTCGCTTTACCTAACTCATTACCGTATGGATCGGTGATTCTCGCTATAAAATAGGGTTCGATAAGGTGGCCGCCATTGGCGAACGTGGCCATACCACGAGCCATCTCGAGCGGGGTTAAAGCGGCACTGCCGAGCGCCAAAGACTCGCTGCGATTAATATCCTGATCTTGAAAACCAAATTTTAATAAGTGATCTGCGGCTGTATTGATCCCCACGCCTTTGATCAATCGCACTGACACTACGTTTTTAGATTGTGCCAAGGCGCGGCGAATACGGATCGGACCATTATACACTTCGGGGCTGTTTTTTGGTCGCCAAGCCACGCCAACGCTGCGATCCCAGTGGTTGATGGGGGCGTCGTTTAAGATGGTGGCCAAGGTATAGTCTTTTTCCAGCGCGGCCGAGTAAATGAATGGTTTAATATTAGAGCCCACTTGGCGCTTTGCTTGAGTGGCGCGATTATATTGACTTAGGGCAAAGCTATAACCACCGACAATGGCTTTTATACGGCCATCTTGCGGGTCTAAAGAGACAATCGCGCTGGATGCTTGTGGCAGTTGGCTAAGCATCCAGGTGCCTTCATGCTGGCGTACAAAAATTTGCATGCCTGGCGCTAATACATCGGCAGTGGTTTTCGGCGGTAGGCTCTGGCGACGATCTGAAATGTAGGCTCTGGCCCACTTCAGCCCAGGCCATTCAAGGGTAATTTGCTCGTCGCTGGCAAGGAGCACCTCAGCCGTTTGCTCAGCAATGGCGGTGACAACCGCTGCTTGTAATGGCTCTATAGTATCAACTTGTTGCAGTCGTTCTAGGATTTGTGCTTGATTAAGCGGAGCTTGTTGCTCGTGTTGCCAGTACACAGCGTTAGGACCGCGGAAGCCATGGCGCTCATCGTACGCATGCAAATTGTTAATCAAGGCTTGTTGTGCGGCTAACTGCATATCAGAATCGACACTGGTATACACTTTCATTCCAGAGTTATAGGCTTTATCAGTACCGTAGCGCTCGACCATATAGGCACGCACCATTTCAGAGATATAGGGGGCATATAACTCGATTTCGGCACCATGAAACTGAGCGGTAATAGGGGCACTGCTGGCGCTGTTAAATTGTGCTTGAGAAATATAATTCTCTGCTAGCATTCGGCCCAGTACAACATTACGGCGTTGTTTGGCGCGTTCTGGATTGCGAATTGGGTTTAATGCCGATGGTGCTTTAGGTAGGCCTGCAATCATCGCCATTTCAGGGAGAGTGAGTTCATTTAAGGCACGACCATAATACACTTGAGCCGCGGCACCAATGCCAAATGCGCGGTTTCCTAACTCAATTTTGTTTAAATAAAGCTCAAAAATTTCATCTTTTGTCAGTAGTTGCTCAATATGCAACGCAATAAAGATTTCTTTTACTTTACGAATATAGGCTTTCTCTCGGGTTAAGAAAAAGTTGCGGGCGAGCTGCATCGTAATGGTACTGGCACCTTGTTTTTTCTCTCCAGTGGTAATAAGCACAATGGCTGAACGTACGATACCGATAGGGTCGATACCAAAATGTTCATAGAAACGGTTGTCTTCGGTGGCCAAAAAGGCCTTCTGCATCGGCACCGGAACATCCTGCAAGCGCACCGGAATACGGCGCTTCTCACCAAATTGGTTGATCAGTTTGCCATCTCTGGTAAATACTTGCATAGGGGTTTGTAATTGCACATCTTTTAAAACCTCTACACTTGGTATGTCAGATTTGACATAATAATAAAGGCTGATAAGAATAAACATGCCTAAAAGGGTACAAACAAAAGCGAATTGTAATAATCTTTTCAATAATTTCACGGAATTATCCCTAGTTAGACTCCCAATTACAGGTAGAGGCTGCTAGTATATCTTGATTAAAAAACGATTAATATTTTTGTGTGCTAAATTTTTAAGATACACGAGTAAAAAAGGAATAGGCGCCTCACATGTTGAGCCAATTATTAAAAAAACAATCACCTTTAATGATAGGGATCGACATCGGTTCTCATTGTGTTAAGGCGGTTTTGCTGTCGCAAACCAGTGCTGGTTACCGTGTTGAAGCCGTTGCGATAGAGCCTATTCCTAAAGGGGCAATAAACGAGCGGGCAGTTCAAGACATCGAAGCCATAGGTAACGCCATTAGCAAAATAAAGCGTCGCATTCCCAGAATGACACAATTTGCAGCCGTTGCTGTATCGGGTCAAACCGTAATAACCAAAGTGATTTTTATGGATGTGTCATTAACTGATGCTGAATTGGAGTCACAAATTGCCATTGAAGCCGACAGCCTTATTCCTTATCCGCTGGACGAGGTGAGCCTTGATTTTGAAAAAATTGGTGTCAATGAAGCGGATCCTTCAAAAATGAATGTGCTACTCTCTGCAGCACGCACAGAAAGCGTCCAAGCGCGGGTAGGGGCGCTGGAAGAAGCCGGCTTTAAAGCTAAAGTGGTGGACGTGGAAAACTATGCTTTGAGCCGCTCGTTAGACGTACTGTACAGCACCTTGCCTGCTGACGCTTACGATAAAATCGTCGCTGTTATTGATATAGGGGCGGTATTAACCCTTACTAGCGTAGTGCAGTCTGGCAAAACGATTTACACGCGAGATCAAGTCTTTGGCGGCGATCAATACACCAACAGTATCGTTGCTTATTATAATAAAACTTACGATGAAGCCGAGCTGGCTAAAACCACTGGTGACTTGCCTCCAAACCACACCTTTGAAGTGTTGGCACCGTTTCAAACTTCTCTGTTACAACAGGTTCGTCGTTCACTGCAAATGTTTATGACCACCAGTGGTAAAGATCATATTGACTATATTATTTTAACTGGGGGCACCGCTTTGGTGGATGGCTTAGACAAGCTATTAATTGATGAGCTGGGCATTCATACCGTAGTGGCTGATCCGTTCTGCGACATGGAAATTGCCCCAAAGGTGGACCGCCATGTGATGCAAAAACACAAGGCGCAATTTGCTTTGGCGACAGGGCTTGCGTTAAGGAGCTTTTCTTCATGCCACATATAAATTTATTACCCTGGCGGGAACAGCAGAGGCAGGCTTCGCAGCAACTGTTTTTATCCATCATTGCAGCCATTATCGCTGTTTGTTTGCTCTTGATGTATTTACTTGGCAGTTTCTATGTTGGTTTAAAGGACGGCCAAGAAATTAAAAATCGCTACTTGCAATCCGAGATATCCAACCTTGATTCTCGAATTACCGCCATTAATAACCTCAACAAGCAAAAAGAAAACCTGCAGCGCCGCATTCGTTTAATCGAAGAGTTACAATTAAACCGCAGCCTAGGCACACAAATTATTGATGAAATAGCAAGGGTGGTTCCTGCGGGCATTTATTTAACCAACCTAGAGCGACAAGGCGACAAGATTAAGGTAATAGGTCGCAGTGAATCGAATAACCGGCTATCGCAAATGTTGCGCCAGGTTGAGTCTTCTTATTTATTAGAGCGCCCAGTCATTCAAGGGATTGTTGCAGGTGAACAAAGTGCCAGTCTACTTAGTGACTTCACCATGCACTTTTACGTTAAGTCTCATGAAGACATGAACTTAGCCGATAAAGAAAACTAGGTGGGAATGGTATGAAGTTTGACTTAAAAGAATTAAAAGAAATCGACTGGAACGAGCTCGAACTCGATAACATCGGTCATTGGCCATTTCCAGTAAAAGTACTCTGCTCTGTGATCGTGGTGCTACTCATGCTTATTTTGGGGTATAACCTAATGGTATCGAGCTCAATTGATCGCTATGAGCAAGCGGTCAAAAAAGAGCAAGAGTTGAGAACCAGTTACCGAATTAAATACGCTCGGGCCAATAACTTAGAGCTTTATAAGCAGCAAATGATTGATATGGAAGCCCAGTTTACCGAGCTATTAAGACGGCTACCTAGCTCTAATGAAACGCCAGGCTTGTTGGACGACCTGACGTACGTTGGCACCTCCAGTGGCCTGACTTTTTTAAAGATTGGCTGGATGCCGGAAATTCGCAAAGAATTTTATACTGAACTGCCGATCCAGTTAGAAGTTATCGGAAAGTACCATGAGTTTGGAGAGTTTGTGAGCAAGGTGTCGGATTTACCACGGATCGTGAGTTTACATGACTTTAGAATTGAAAATGCCGCAAACGGCGAGCTCACATTCAGTGTGGTGGCGAAGACCTATCGCTATGAACATGGAGAGCGGAATGATTAGAGCCATCTTAAGCGCTGGGTTATTACTACTGCTAAGTGGCTGTAACGACAGCACAGCAGAGCAAAAAGAATTCATTGATCAGGTGAAAGCCAGCTCTACACCTAAAATAGAGCCAATTCCAGAAATGCAAAGCTACGAACCGTTTCAGTACAGTGCTAGCAACTTGCGTAGCCCGTTTGTGGCACCACAACCCGAGGTCATTGAAAATAAAGTAGTGCAAGTGAAAAACTGTCTGCACCCTGACCCTGACCGCGCACGCGACCCATTAGAAAAATTTCCCTTAGATAATCTTAGAATGAAAGGGATCATCGCTAAGCCTGATGGCCGCTGGGCGTTAATTGAAGCCGTTAATCAGGGCTTGTATCGGGTTAAAAGTGGCGAGTACATGGGGCTTTATCATGGCAAAGTATTGGCGGTAAACGCAGATCATTTAGAGTTATTAGAATTAATCCCAGATGGGACGGGATGTTGGAAAGAACGACTTACCAAAGTTGAAATGTCAGAGGCGGAACAAGGTGGCGCGAGTGAATACTAACTATAACGTCAAAAAATCATTAACAACGAACGCGCGGAAGATGTTAAATACGCTGCTTGGTGCTGCAGCAATAGGGTTATCATCCATCGCACACGCAATCCCAATGCTATATGACATTCGCTATAACCCAGTGGCAACGGGAGAAACGCAGCTGCAGTTAGTGTTTGATGAAAAATTAGCAGCGGAACCCAAAGTCAATGTGGTGGGGGAAGAAGCCAGTATTGAGCTGTTTTTTGCCAATGCGGAGTTTGAAGAAAGCCTTAAGGCGCTGAAGATTGATCAGGCTGGTATTAAAGGTATCACCAGTGAGCTACGTGATGGTGGCTTTGTTGTTGCTATTAATATGGAAGCATTAAAGCTCTATAAAACCACAGTTAAGAACAATCTCGTGCTGGTGGAAGTATCCGATCAGCCTATCGTGTCAGAGCAGCAGCAAAACAACCAAGTCACGTCCTTTATCAACCAAATTCAAGCCATTGACTTTCGCCGTGGTGAAAAGGGACAAGCAAAGGTGTTGGCCTTTTTAGAACACAACCAAGCGGCCATAGACGTGCAAGAGCGCGGCGGTAAGATCATAGCTGATTTTCACCACATTGATATTGCAGATGATCTTTTATACGAGCTTGATGTGCTGGACTTTGGTACTGTGGTATCCACCATCGAAACGTTCAAAGAAGAGAATAAAAGCCGCATCGTTATTGAGCCCAATGCTGCGTTTAAGTTTACCTACCAACAGCTAGACAATATTTTTACTTTGTCGGTGGAAAAAGATGAGGGCAGTGAAACGTTTGGCGAGCAAAAAGAATACAAAGGCCAGCCGATCACGCTGAACTTCCAAGATATTCCTATTCGTTCTGTGCTGCAGATCATTGCCGACACCAATAACTTTAACCTCGTCACCAGTGATACGGTATCAGGTAACATAACGCTGCGACTTGATGGTGTACCATGGGATCAAGCGCTGGATGTGGTGCTCCGAGTCAAAGGGCTTGATAAGCGCATGGACGGCTCAATATTGATGGTCGCTCCTTCTGAAGAGCTGGCGGCACGCGAAGCCAAAGAGTTGCAAGCGCGTCAGCAGGTCGAAGAGTTAGAGCCACTTTATAGTGAGTACATCCAGCTTAACTACGCTAAGGCGGAAGAGTTTGCTGATCTACTAAAAACCGATATTAACTCCATTATTAGTAATCGCGGTAGCGTCAGTGTCGACAAGCGTACCAATACGCTATTAATCAAAGACACCGCCAGAAGCATCGAAAGTGTGCGCAGAATGGTCGATACCCTCGATGTGCCAGTGAAGCAGGTGCGTATCGAGTCGCGTATGGTGACTGTGGATGATAACGTTCAAGAAGATCTAGGCGTGCGTTGGGGCTTTAGCGATCAACAAGGCAGCGATGCGATTTCGGGCTCTCTCGAAGGGGCTGATGACTTATCCAATGGCAATATTCCATCATTAGAAAACCGCTTGAACGTTAATTTGGGTGTGCAAGGGGTTTCTGCAGGTAGCATCGGGATGCACATTGCCAAACTGGCTGATGGCACCTTGATTGACCTAGAACTGTCTGCCTTAGAGCAGGAGAACAAAGGGGAGATCATTGCCACACCAAGCATTACCACTGCTAATCAAAAGAAAGCGCGAATAGAGCAAGGTACAGAAATCCCATATGTCGAAGCTTCATCCAGTGGTGCCACCTCAGTGAGCTTTAAAAAAGCGGTGCTAAGCTTAGAGGTAACACCACAGATCACCCCGGATAATAAGATTATTCTTGATCTAGTGATTACACAAGATACCAAAGGTGATATCGTGCAGACACCCAATGGCCCGGCAGTGGCAATCAATACCCAACAAATTCAGACTCAGGTCTTGGTTGAAAATGGTCAAACCATCGTATTGGGTGGTATATATCAACAAGAAGTCAAAACCGCAGTGAGTAAAATCCCCGTTTTAGGAGATATTCCTTACGTTGGAACGCTGTTTAAAAACTCTCGTGACATAAATGAGAAGCGTGAGTTGTTGATATTTGTGACACCAAAGATAATCCAAGACAGTTTATAGGCCTGCGATTGGCAAAAGTATTACGCTTTTTGCGTGTTTGACTTGAAATCATTCGCAGATTACTGAGATAATCCCCTCCTTAATTTTGGGGCCAGGTCGTTAGGCGGGGTTTTATTTCAAATTTTAGAGTTCGTTTGTACTAAATAAGATATGGCTGAGAAACGTAATATATTTCTAGTAGGCCCTATGGGGGCTGGTAAAAGCACGATTGGTCGTCACATTGCGGATCAATTACACCTTGAGTTTTTCGATTCAGATCAAGAAATCGAGCGCCGCACTGGTGCAGATATTTCTTGGGTATTTGATATCGAAGGAGAAGAAGGGTTTCGCAAGCGTGAAGAATCTGTCATCGCGGATCTAACAGAAATGCAAGGCATTGTGTTAGCGACCGGTGGTGGCTCTGTGATCAGCAAAGAAGTTCGCAATAAGTTATCTGCGCGCGGTATTGTTGTTTACCTAGAAACGCCAATCGAAAAACAGGTAGCTCGTACTCAGCGTGACAAGCGTCGTCCTTTATTGCAAACTGATGAAGATTCACGTGACGTATTAGAGCGCTTAGCAGAAGAACGTGAACCACTATATAGAGAAGTGGCCGACCACGTTGTTCGTACCGATGAGCAAAGCGCAAAAGTAGTTGCAAACCAAATAATTGATAAATTAGATTTCTAAAAAATACCACTGAGAGGGAAAGCCATGCTTGAATTAAAGGTTGATTTAAACGAGCGCAGCTACCCTATCTTTATTGGTGAAGCACTTTTATCTGATGCCGGACGACTGAAGCAGTATATCGGTCAAAGTCGTCCAGTCATCATCACCAACTCTACCATCGCACCCCTTTACCTGGCACAGCTACAAGAGCAGCTTAGCTCCTTAGCCCCACTGCACTTTATCATTCCTGACGGTGAGCAATACAAATCACTGCAATGGTTTGAAAAAATTTCCGCTTTTTTACTCGAGCACAACTGTGGCCGTGATACCTGCTTAATTGCTCTAGGCGGCGGTGTCGTTGGTGACTTAACAGGGTTCGTTGCCGCTTGTTATCAACGCGGTGTGCCCTTTATCCAAATTCCAACCACCTTATTGTCTCAAGTTGACTCGTCGGTTGGTGGTAAAACGGCAGTTAATCACCCCTTGGGTAAAAATATGATTGGTGCTTTTTATCAGCCTAAAGCGGTGTTTATTGATACCCAAACATTAACCACCTTACCAGCTAGAGAATTTGCTGCTGGTATGGCCGAAGTAATTAAGTATGCCTTGATCTATGATGCTGACTTTCTGGATACCCTTTCAGAGCAGCAGCCTAAGTTGCGAGATTTAGACCCAGAGTGCTTACAACAAGTAATTTATAAGTGTTGTGCCATCAAAGCTGACATTGTTGCAAAAGATGAAACCGAAGCGGGCCTCCGTGCACTGCTGAATTTAGGCCATACATTTGGTCATGCTATTGAGGCGCAAATGGGTTATGGCAATTGGTTGCATGGTGAAGCGGTTGCTGCAGGGATGATGTTAGCGGCAAAGTTAGCACAGCATCGTGGGAACTTAACGGCGCAGCAAGTAGATAAAATTGCCCAAGTGCTGAAACGCTATGACTTGCCAACCGCAGCACCGGCACAGATGACCAGCCAACAGTTTTTACAGCATATGCGTAAAGATAAAAAGAATAAGCAAGGCAAGATTCGGTTTATTTTGCCGACTCAGCTGGGGCAGTGTGCACTGGTTGATGATGTCAGCGATGACGCCGTGGAAACCTTAATAGGCAGCTAAATGCAATCGCAAATTTTACCGAGTCGCGCGGCTTTGGTAGACAGAATTGCTTTGCAATTCGAGTACGGCCAAAACCTTATTACCTTGGTTGGTACCTCGGGGCTGGGTAAAAGCTATCTGGCTGAGTCTTTTCTTACTGATAAGTACCCTGAATTTAACAAGGCTTTTGTTAAGCTAACTGCCAATAGCAGCGATTTCGAGGTCATGCGCCAGCTTCTGGAGCACAGTTTTCGTAGTCCATTAATCGATCAAAAGCTCACCCTGAGTGAAAACTTCGCCTTACTGCATGATGAGCAACCTTGTGGTCCTTGCTTGTGGGTGCTTGATAATGTTCGTCATTTAACTAGCGAGATGGCAGAGCAATTACAGTCACTTGCCACCTTTGCGAAAGAAACCATTTATATTTTAGCCACCTCACAGCAGCCACAGGTACTGCCCAGTGGGCTCGATATACATATTGAGCCACTCTCTTTGGTGGAAAGTAAACGTCTAATGCAGATGTTTTACCGCGAATTACCGCCTGATGAAGACCCTATATTCAGTACATTTCTAGCCGAAGCGCGTGGCATCCCCAGTGTGCTACTGACCTGGCAGCCAAATGAGCAGCTTAATTTACGACCAAAGGCCGATAAAGAACAACGCAAGGCACAGTGGCAGTGGTATGTGATAGCGCTGTGTTTTATTTTGACGGCATTGATGATTGCCATCGTGTACGAGCAAGAGTTACGAGATTATTGGCTCGAAGAGTCCGAGCCGCAAACCGTTGCAACCGCGCTGGATGCCGAGCGTGTCTTTCAAGCACAGCCCAGTAATGTGAAAGAGTTAAGCAGTGCTGGGGAGGAAGAAATTAAGGAAGCACTGCAGCCTGAGGTAGAGCAAGATGCAGCTCAAGTGGCGAGTATTGTTGCGGCATTAACTGCGATCCCAAAGGCGTTAGACACCAATGAAGAAGCTGCGCCGCCTAGCGAAGCTAAAACGCCACCATCATCTCAGCCTGCGGCAACGGCAGACGTAGCAGAGCTACTGCAGTCAGATTCTGAACCGCTTAGTGAAGAACAAGCTAATCCCGTTGCTGGCGGTAACCAATGGTTTTTACAACAACAAGACGGCGACTGGGTGATCCAGCTATTAGCTGTGACAGAGTCTGCTATTGCGGCCGAGTTCATGGCACAGCATGCTGATGTTACTATGCATCAATTTGAGGTGATCCGTGGTGAGCAAACTTGGTATGTGGTGACGTCATCGGCGTATTCTTCGTTGGCAGCTGCAAGAGCAGCAAAAGCACAGTTACCGGCGGCGATTAATAGCGCGCAGCCATTTTTTAAGCAAGTAAGTAAAATTAAGCAAGAAATCACTCAGTCTCTCGGTAATTAAACGCATTTAGTGTAAAATCCTGCAATCAATCACGATATAGAACGAGCATGCAACAAAAGACTAGAGCCTTCTTAAAATGGGCAGGCGGAAAATACAGCTTAGTGGAAGACATTGCTAAGCGCTTACAAGCAGCAAGTACTGAAGCCGATACCTTAGTAGAGCCTTTTGTTGGAGCCGGATCTGTATTTTTAAATACCCACTTCAAGCATTATATCCTCAACGATATCAATGCCGATTTAATTAACCTCTATAACGAACTTAAGCGCACCCCAGATGAGTTTGTCAGTGATGCCAAACGTTTGTTTGTGGAGCTGAATAATCACCCCGATGCTTACTATGCTTATCGCAAACAGTTTAATGAAAGCATCGATATTTATGAGCGGGCGATCCTCTTTTTGTATATGAACCGTCATGGTTACAACGGCTTATGTCGCTACAACCTAAAGGGGATTTTCAATGTACCATTTGGCAAATATAAGAAACCGTATTTTCCTGAGCGTGAGTTGTACGTATTTGCTGAAAAGGCACAGAGTGCTACATTCACTTGCCAAAGTTACAGCGAAGTATTTAATGCCATTCCTAACAATGCCGTGGTGTATTGCGATCCTCCCTATGTGCCACTCAGTAAGACGGCTTCTTTTACCAGTTATGCCAAAGGCGGCTTCGATCTTGACGATCAAGCAAGGCTAGCGAACTTAGCTGAACTAACAGCATTCGAGCGGCAAACACCAGTGCTTATTTCCAATCACGACACGGTGTGGACACGGAAGATTTATAACCAGGCAAAGTTGGATGTTATCAAGGTTAAGCGCACCATCAGCCCGAAGGGCAATGGCAGAAATAAGGTGGGCGAATTAATGGCGATGTATCACCGCCCAAAAGCTAAGCTAACACTACCGCGTTAACAAACCAAACCAGAATTACCACAAAAGCGGCAACAAAGATAACACCGCCAACCGCAAACGGCCAAAAACGGCGGTTATTAAAGTCTTCTGCGCGTTTGTTTTGACTTTGAACGCCAAACATAGCTGCAACCACACTTTGGATCACAGCCAGCTTGCTATTGGAAGAAGCCATATTAAACGTGCTTAATATGGCGAAGAGACTTTGCTACTACTTTGCTCATCGTTAGAGCCGATCAGCAGTTCTAGCAAATCCAAATAATGGAACTGACCATTACTACTGCCGCCGGTTAACCACGCCACCCAGCTGGTGTGTGACTCTGGCTGACATGCTTCAGAACGGCCAGCAAATTGACTTGTACTGCAGCTGCAGGCTGCATAATCGGCAACGAATTCATTACTGTTATCAAATGAAAAGACGCCCGCTGATGCAACGAGCACCGCTGCTATCAACGCAATCCGTGCTTTGATCCTAGAAACCATAACCCTATCCCCAGAAAATAGACTCTGTCTAATCATACACAATGTTCGTTTATTGCACAATCCGAAAAGGCCTTAAAACGGAGACTTTATCGCTTATTTACGCTACAGTAGGGCGGTTTTAGCTTGAGGGGAAAAATGATGTCGGATTTTTTGATTGCGCCTTCTATTTTATCGGCTGATTTTGCCAGATTAGGGGAAGAGGTTGAGCAGGTGTTAGCGGCCGGTGCGGATGTCGTGCATTTTGACGTGATGGACAACCATTACGTGCCTAATTTAACCATTGGTCCTATGGTGTGCCAAGCACTTCGCGACTATGGCATTAGTGCGCCAATCGACGTTCATCTAATGGTTAAGCCCGTAGACAGTTTAATTCCCGAGTTTGCTAAAGCGGGTGCCAGCATTATTACTTTCCACCCTGAGGCCAGTGAGCATATCGATCGTAGCTTAGCATTGATCAAAGACGCTGGTTGTAAAGCGGGCCTTGTATTTAACCCCGGCACGCCATTGCATTATCTCGACCACGTGATGGATAAAATTGACCAAGTATTACTGATGTCAGTGAACCCAGGTTTTGGCGGTCAGAGTTTTATTCCCCATACTCTCGAGAAATTAAAAGAAGCGCGAGCAAGAATCGACGCATCCGGGCGTGATATTCGTCTTGAAGTCGATGGTGGTATCAAGGTCGATAATATTGCTGAAGTAGCGGCTGCTGGTGCCGACATGTTTGTCGCAGGATCGGCCATTTTTAACCAGCCCGATTACAAAGCCGTGATCGATGCCATGCGTGCTCAGCTAGCGCAGGTAAAGTAATGCGTTTTGAAGGGGTATTATTTGACTTAGACGGCACCTTGGTCGACAGTGCTGAAGACATGTACATGGCACTCAATTTAACCTTGAGTGAACTCGCTTACCCTATTGTCAGTCACGCCTTAGTGAGAGAGTGGGTGGGTAATGGCATAGATGCACTGGTGCAGCGTGGACTCAGTGGCAGTCATGAAATCAGCGATAACCTAGAACCAGAATATGTGGCAAAAGCCATCGCACGTTTTAAACACCATTATGCTGAGTTGGTGGGGCAATATGCCGTTTTGTATAGCCATGTTGAGACCACGCTAGCAGCTTGTGCGGGCATGAGCAAAGCCATTGTAACCAATAAAAACCGCGAGTTTACTACCACCTTACTGGCCAAGCTCAATATCAGCCAGTACTTTGATGTGGTGATTTGCGGTGACGATTGCGCTAAAAAGCCTTCACCAGAGCCATTACTGTTGGCGGCAGAGCAACTTAAGTTGCCGACAGAAAAGCTCATTATGGTGGGAGACTCAAAAAGCGATATTTTCGCAGCCGAAGCGGCTAAGATACCTGTGATTGCGGTAAAATATGGGTATAATCAGGGGTTAGATTTGCAACAATTCAAGCCACAGTACCTGTGTGATGGGTTGTTGGATATTATCCCCATTATTAATCAACGTTAACGTAAGCAAAAATAAAGGAACGACATGAGTAAACCTGTAGTATTAAGTGGTATTCAGCCCACCGGTGGGATGACAATAGGCAATTACGTAGGTGCCATTAACCAGTGGCTTAAACTACAAGAAGATCATGAAAGTTTCTTTATGCTGGTGGATCTCCATGCCATTACCGTTCGTCAAGAGCCAGAGCAGCTGCGTGAGCGGGTGTTGGATGGTGTTGCACTCTATACCGCTTGTGGTATCGACCCAGACAAAGCAGCGTTATTTGTGCAATCTCAAGTACCTGAACATGCTCAGCTAGCTTGGGTGTTGAACTGCTACGCGCAGATGGGTGAACTGAACCGCATGACGCAATTTAAAGACAAGTCATCAAAGCACGCTAACAACGTTAATGTCGGTTTGTTCTCATACCCTGTGCTGCAAGCGGCTGATATTTTACTGTATCAAGCGGATCAAGTGCCGGTAGGAGAAGATCAAAAGCAGCACTTAGAGCTTACTCGTGATATTGCCACGCGTTTTAATAATTTATATGGTGATGTGTTTAAAATTCCAGAGCCTTATATTCCAGAGTTTGGCGCTCGGGTAATGAGCTTACAAGATCCGTTGAAGAAGATGTCAAAGTCGGATGAAAACCCGAATGGCTACATCATGCTGCTAGATGAGCCGAAAAAAATTGAGAAAAAGCTGAAAAAAGCCGTCACTGATTCCGATGAGCAGGCCCGTATCTACTTTGACCGTGATGAAAAGCCGGGAGTATCAAACCTACTGACTTTATTGAGCGTTGCCACCAAACGTTCAATTGAGGACCTGGTTCCTGAGTATGAAGATAAAATGTATGGTCACCTGAAAAAAGACACCGCAGCCGCTGTGGTTGCCATGATTGAACCGATCCAAGCGCGATTTAAAGAGATCAGAGAAGACCGTACATTGCTCGATGAGATTATGCGTAAGGGGGCCGATAAAGCCAGTGAGCGCGCAGAAAAGACATTGAAGTCGGTGTACGATGCGCTGGGCTTTATTCCACGTCAGTAATGCAAGTCACTACTTTACCACGGTTGAGGCTTAGCAACAGCGGTGGTGAAAGAGCAAAAATGGCACCTTAGGGTGCCTTTTGCGTTTTTATGTGTGAGCCCTTTTTTAGTCGCGAGGACACATCGGATTTATCCAGCGTTCGTGGTAATATTGCCTTTTTTAGAGCCGTCATCAGCTTTAGGTATCGCCTGTATTAGGCGCTTTTGTGGTAGAAAACATGCTGTTAATGATAGATAACTATGACTCTTTTACTTATAACTTGGTGCAATATTTCCAGCGCCTGGATATAGACGTTTTAGTAAAGCGCAACGATGAAGTCACCCTTAATGAAATAAAGCAGCTAAAGCCCAAGCACTTGGTAATATCGCCAGGTCCTTGTAGTCCAGATCAAGCTGGAGTGTCTCTGGAGGTGGTAAAAAGTTTCCAAGGCAATATACCCATTTTAGGCATTTGCCTAGGACATCAAACCATTGCACAGGCATTGGGTGGCCGAGTTATTCGCGCTAAAGAGGTCATGCACGGCAAAACGTCACTGCTGCACCACAATGGCAAAGGGGTATTTAAAGGCTTACCGAACAGTTACCAGGTTTGTCGTTATCACTCTTTGGTGGTTGAACAACACAGTTTGCCAGAGCCGTTTGAGGTAACAGCGTGGACGGCCACCCAGAGTAAGCAACTGGATGAAATTATGGGGTTATCAGTGGCCGACCGAGCACTTGAAGGGGTGCAATTCCATCCCGAGGCAATTCTTACCGAGCATGGACTGGCATTACTTGATAACTTCATTAAACGCTTCTAGAGTTTATTCATTGTGGCATTAATTTAGGTTATCACTAAGCATCTATGCTGGTATCAGCATTTTTCATGTTGCCAGGCACAGAAGACAACTCCGAGTGAGGAAAATTGCACCAAAAAGTTGTCTTTATTGGTATAATCTGCGGTGTAGTAATAGAAAACTCATACGTTTAGCTGATAATGTTACGTGTGAGTATCTTATTAAACTCTCATAATTTAAGTGGCATGCATGACGCAAGAAAATAAGCAAACTAGAGTGGCACAAGCACTATCGGAACGTGCTCATGATCTTCTTATCAGTCTTAACTTCGCACAAAAACAGATTGGCTATATCCATACCTTTGATATTAGTTATGGTGAAAGTATTGCCGAGCGAACTATGCTGGAAGTTGAAATTGCTGCTGCCGCTAAGCGTCAACAAAGTAGCACCAGTCATCATAAGTACATCGCCAAGGCGAGCAAGCATTTACATTCGGTGATTGAAGATGCCATTGCCAAACAAATCAATGATCTAGATAACATTTACCACGAAGTGGTTGGGATCCAAGACTCCGTACCGGCGTTGCTCGACCTTTTGTCGGTGCGTTCGGCGTCTGTGGGGCGCCTAGAACCCCTTGTGAATGACCTAAGTTGGTTAGGTCGTGAGCTGGTGTCTTTGGTTAACTTGCCGCAGTACCGTAAAAAGAACAGCAAAGGCACTGCAATAAAAGTCGATACCCCAGCGCTGGCACTGCGTTACTTAGGGTTAGAAAACTTGCAAATGGTGATCCCCACCATGGCGATGCGTCATTGGATGCCGCACTCTACCGAACCTTTTGCTTTAATGAAGCGCAAAATGCGTGAGTTGAGTATGAGTACCGCCATAGCCGCAAAAGAGCTGGCACCATTTTATGGGGTTAAAGAGCAGCACGCTTTTACCTTAGGCATGCTGTTGGAGCTGGGTAAAATCGCTTTAGTTCGACTTTACTTGCGCACCTTTGAAAAAGTTTGGCAGGCGAAAGTAAAAATTGCTCGCGACAAAAAGCAAAAAGATCTCCACTCAGCGCTACTTGAGCTGGCGCCTGATCCGTTATTTTTGCGTAACCTGTTGGTTAATCACTCGGCTGAGTTATCGCGTAAGCTAATTGAAAAAATGGAACTGAAGTATTTGCCGTTTAATGCCGTCATGGAAGAGTATACGCAAACTTATTTACCCAATGCGCATAAAATAATAGCCGACCCAATAGCGTTAACAACGGTGATGCAAAAAGCTTATGGTTATGCGCAAATGCTTGTTTTAAAAGACAGTCAGCTGATTGAAGAGGATGAAGCGGAACTTCTACTACAGCACCTTGAACTCAGCGATGAGATGCGCAAACAATTAGCAAAATGTGCCTTCCATAACCTCCAGTTGACGATTTTGTAAAAAAAACTAAAATTTTTTTTGCGACTATTCATTCATAGCCCATCACTTGGCGAGCTGTGCAAAGCTGCACAGCGCTTGCCTTGCCCATAAAACATGTCCTAAATAGTTATTCACTGAAGGTGAGAAAATATGTTAAACCCTTGAATATCAAGGCCTCCACGGCAGAGAGATATGAGACAAAACGGGCTTTTTCTGGAATAATAGGCGTATGAAAATTGTGCCATCAAGGATTAATTCAGACTTAATCAGCGCCATATTGGCTGCATAGTTATCCGCATACATTACAGGCCTAGGCCGTGTAAGCCATTAGGAATGACTACCTTGAAGCACTTTCACTCACCAAATATGAGGAAATAAAATGACTATTAATCGTGAATTGTTCGATGACGTAATGGTACCTAACTACGCCCCTTCTGCGGTAATTCCAGTAAAAGGTGAAGGCTCACGTGTTTGGGATCAAGAAGGCAAAGAGTATATCGACTTTGCTGGTGGTATTGCCGTTAACTGTCTTGGTCATTGTCACCCAGCTTTGGTGGGCGCGCTGAAAGAGCAAGGTGAAAAAATTTGGCACTTATCTAATGTCATGACCAACGAGCCGGCATTACGTTTAGCGAAAAAATTAACCGACGCCACGTTTGCAGACAAAGTCTACTTTGCTAACTCAGGTGCAGAAGCAAACGAAGCGGCACTGAAGCTGGCACGTCGTTGGGCGCTGGATAAATTCGGTGCCGAAAAGTCACAAATCATTTCGTTTAACAAAGGCTTCCACGGTCGTACTTTCTTCACTGTGACGGTTGGTGGTCAAGCAGCTTATTCAGATGGTTTTGGTCCAAAGCCGGGTGATGTTGCGCACACCGATTATAACGACCTAGCAGCGCTAGAAGAAATCATGTCTGACAAAACCTGTGCAGTCATGATGGAGCCGCTACAAGGTGAAGGCGGTATTGTTTCACCTGATGCTGATTTCGTAAAAGGTGTACGCGAGCTATGTGATAAGCACAATGCACTGCTTATTTTTGACGAAGTACAAACCGGTGTTGGTCGTACGGGCGACTTATACGCATACCAAGGCCTAGGTGTAACACCAGATATTCTGACCACGGCCAAAGCGTTAGGTGGTGGCTTCCCTATTGGTGCCATGATCACTACCACTGAGATTGCAGCACACCTAAAAGTGGGTACCCATGGTTCAACTTATGGTGGTAACCCATTGGCGTGTGCCGTAGCTGAAGCCGCGTTTGATACTGTTAATACACCAGAAGTGCTTAACGGAGTTAAAGAAAAAGAGCAGCTTTTCCGTGAGCTACTTACTGAAATCAATAACAAGCACAACGTCTTCAGTGAAGTACGTGGTAAAGGTCTATTGATCGGTGGCGTGGTTGCTGAAAAGTATCAAGGCAAAGCGAAAGAGTTTTTAGTTGAAGGCATCAAGCAAGGCGTGATGTCACTTGTTGCTGGTGCAAACGTGGTTCGTTTTACACCATCACTGGTTATCCCTGAAGCGGACATCCGTGAAGGTATGGCGCGCTTTGAAAAAGCGGTTGCCGCGGTTGTGGCTAACAACGCTTAATATGCTTGCGAGGCTGCCAATGGGCAGCCTTGTTGTCATCCATAATTTTGAGGAGTAAGCGGGCTCATGATGATCCTTCGCCCAATCCAAGAAAGCGATTATCCAGCGCTTTTAAACATTGCTCACGAATCGGGACATGGCTTTACGTCACTGCCGGTTAATGAAGAGCTATTACAAAAGAAAATTGCACGTTCGGTGGCTTCGTTTGGTAAGCACGCCGATAAGCCTTTCGATGAAGGCTACCTATTTGTACTGGAAGACAGTGAAACAGGTGAAGTGGTAGGTACGAGCGGTATTGAAGCCGCGGTGGGTTTAGATGATGCGTTTTATCACTATCATTTAAGCAAAGTGATCCACTCGTCACGCACTTTGGATGTTTACAAAGCAGTGGATATTTTGACTCTGTGCAACGATTACACCGGTGCAACAGAGCTATGCACGTTATTTTTAAAAGACGGCTATCGTAAAGGTGCCAATGGCAAGTTGCTGTCGCGCGCACGTTTTATGTTTATTAACCAGCATCGTGCCCGTTTTGCCGAGACCCTGATCGCAGAAATGCGCGGTGTGTCGGATGAAAATGGCGACAGTCCATTTTGGCAATGGCTCGAAGAGCACTTCTTTTCCATGGACTTTCCAACCGCTGATTACCTCACCGGCATTGGTCAAAAGGTGTTTATTGCGGAGTTGATGCCGAAGTATCCGATTTACGTCAACCTGCTTAGCAAAGAAGCGCAAGCGGTAATTGGCCAAGTGCACAACAACACTCGTCCAGCGATTGAACTGCTGAAAAGTGAAGGCTTTACCTTTAATGGCTATGTCGATATTTTCGATGCCGGTCCAACAGTAGAGGCCAAAGTCGATAACGTCCGCACCGTTCGCAATACTCAGGTGAGAACCGTTAAAATTGGCGACAATACTGGCGGATTCCCTGTTATGGTTGCAAATGATAAACTAGAAGACTATCGCGCATCGGTATTGGATCTGGCCTTGGCTGAAGATGACCAAGTGATTTTAGCACCACACGTTGCCGCGGCCTTGAAAGTAGAAGAGGGCGACCAAGTTAGCCTCGTAAAGATTTAAGATTGGGAATAGATTATGACAACACATGCAGCACAATTTATAAATGGTGAGTGGGTTGCCGGACAAGGCGCAAGCTTTAGCTCGGTGAATCCAGCAAACAATGATGTCATCTGGAGTGCAAACTCTGCAACGCCTGAGCAAGTAGATGGCGCCGTTAAGGCAGCACGTGAAGCCTTCTATTCATGGAGCGATCTAAGCTTTGAAGCACGCTTAGAAATCGTTAAGCGTTTTGCTGATGTATTAAAAGAAAACAGCGAAGAGCTAGCGCTAGCTATTGCACAAGAAACAGGTAAGCCACTGTGGGAAACGCGCACTGAAGCAGGTGCCATGGTAGGTAAAATTGCCATCTCTGAAAAAGCCTATCAAGAGCGTACTGGTGTGGTAGAAAACCCAATGCCAGTAGGTCGTGCCGTTATTCGTCATAAGGCGCACGGTGTAGTGGCCGTATTTGGTCCATATAACTTCCCAGGTCACTTACCGAATGGTCACATTGTGCCGGCATTACTAGCGGGTAATACCGTGATCTTCAAGCCATCAGAACTGACGCCAAAGGTGGCTGAGTTAACTCTGAAGCTATGGCAACAGGCGGGCTTACCTGCTGGTGTGATCAACCTAGTTCAAGGTGAAGTAGAAACAGGCAAAGCACTTGCATCGCACGCGGGTATTGATGGTTTATTCTTTACCGGTTCGTCGCGCACAGGTCACCTATTGCATGAGCAGTACGCAGGTCAGCCTGGCAAAATCCTAGCCCTAGAAATGGGTGGTAATAACCCTCTGTTGGTTAAAGATGTTGCCGATACCAAAGCCGCAGTGCACGATATTTTACAGTCAGCTTATATTTCTAGTGGCCAGCGCTGTACTTGTGCTCGTAAGTTGTTCTTACCTGCAGGTGAACAAGGCGATGCTATCTTGTCACAGCTAATCAAAGCGACGAAAGCCATTAAAGTGGGCAACTACGACGATGAAGATCAGCCATTTATGGGTTCTATGATCTCAAACGCCGCTGCCGCAGGCATGGTCAAAGCACAGCAGCAGCTGGTTGAACTGGGCGGTGAAGTGTTAGTTGAGCTAACCCACAAAGAAGGCACAGGCTTTGTAACACCTGGCATCATTGAATGCTCAAACATCAGTGACTTCCCAGATGAAGAACACTTTGGTCCGTTACTAAAAGTGTTCCGTTACACAGACTTTGATGCGGCGATTGAAAAAGCCAATGAAACCAGCTTTGGCTTATCGGCAGGTCTTTTAGGCGATAATGAAGCGGACTATGACCGTTTCCTACGTCGTATCCGTGCCGGCATCGTGAACTGGAACCGTCCAATTACAGGGGCATCAAGTGCTGCACCATTTGGTGGTATTGGCGCTTCAGGTAACCACCGCGCAAGTGCTTACTATGCCGCTGACTACTGTGCTTACCCTGTGGCTTCTGTGGAGCTAGAAAAGGTAACTCTACCAGGCAGCTTGAGCCCAGGTTTATCTTTAGATTAAAATAGCGCTGTTGAGCTAGTAGCAACAGTAAAGGATGAAAAAAGCAGCTTCGGCTGCTTTTTTGTGTCTAAGTGGCTACAAAAGTAGCAATCGAAAAAACTTTCTGCTTAAATCAATAGGAGATGTCTTTGATAGGTTCAGGTGAGCAAAGTATGGTGTTAGATAAACAAGGGTACGATGAACTGGTCATGTATTTGACGCAAAACTTAGCCTTGTTTGAGAAGCCCGGGCAGGTAGAGCCTGGTGCGCCTAGAGTCATGGAATTAATCGAAGACGTAATTGCACAGCATGTTATCAAGATATGTGAGCAACACAGTGAGCTGACTACAGAGCAACGCAGCTTAATTGTGCGCGAAGTAGATGGCATCGTTTACGACTTACAAGAGGTACTCTCAAGTGTGGTTGATCAACGCGTTACGGTGGAGCAGCGTGAGTTTATAGAAGAGTTTGCCGGATTATTAAAAAACCTATTTGATTCTGCGGTTTAAGCTGGCAAAATCGAAACTTATTAAAAGCCGCGTATTATGTTGAGTAGCGGCTAAGCATCACACCGCCTGTTGGCGGTGTTGTACGTTATAGAGGATGAATATGCTAGCAAGTGTAAAGTGGGTAGAAGGGGATACTTTTATTGGACGTTCGGCGTCAGGCCATAATGTGGTGTTTGATACGGGATCTGACAGTGCAGCCCCAAGCCCAATGGAAATGGTATTAATGTCGGCAGGGGCCTGCTCTTCAGTCGACGTGGTCAGTATTTTACAAAAAGCACGTCAGGATATCAGCAACGTGGAAGTAAAGCTTAGCGCTGAGCGCGCCGAAAGCGCCCCACGGGTGTTTACTAAAATCAATCTACACTTTGTGGTCACTGGCAACAACGTTTCTGAAAAGCATTTAGAAAGAGCCGTGAGCTTGTCTGCTGAAAAGTACTGCTCTGTGGCATTAATGCTTGAAAAAGCAGTGGAAATTACACACAGCCACGAAGTGGTTGAAAGTGAGTCAAAATAACGCTTTTTCATCGCGTTATTTTCGTATAAAATCCGCGAACTTTTGGTTCTGCAGCGCAGATTTTTTGTATTAAGGTGGGTCTATCGTGAACAAGCCCTTTGATAAAATTAAACTCCATGGCTTTAACAACTTAACGAAGAGTTTAAGCTTTAGTATTTACGATATTTGCTACGCCAAGACTGAGCAACAGCGTAAAGAATATTTAGAATACATTGACGAACAATACAGTGCCGATCGCCTTACCGATATTCTTAAAGACGTCACCGATATTATTGGTGCCAATGTGCTTAATATCGCGCGTCAAGATTATGAGCCGCAAGGGGCCAGTGTAACTATTTTGGTTTCAGAAGAGCCGGTAGAGCAGCAGACCTTTGATAGCAATGAGACCCCAGGACCATTACCTGACTCTGTGGTAGCGCACTTAGATAAAAGCCACATTTGTGTTCACACCTACCCAGAAGCACACCCTCATGACGGCATCTGTACGTTCAGAGCCGATATTGAAGTGTCGACCTGTGGTGTTATCTCACCGTTAAAAGCGCTGAACTTCTTAATCCACTCGCTAGAGTCGGATGTGGTGACGATTGACTACCGTGTTCGTGGCTTTACCCGTGATGTAAACGGCGTAAAGCACTATATTGACCACGCCATCAACTCAATCCAAAACTACATGTCTGAAGACACCAAAGAGGCCTACCATATGGTAGACGTGAACGTGTATCAGGAAAACTTGTTCCACACTAAGATGATGCTTAAAGAAACCGATTTGAATACTTATTTATTCGGGATCAGCACCGACGACTTGGGAGAGCAAGAGGAAGAAGAGATCCGCTTACGTTTAAACCGTGAGATCCAAGAAGTATTCTACGGTCGTAATCTGCCTGAGGCTTAACCTCGCTTGTTGGCCGCAGTAGCAAATAAAAAGGCGCATAACGCGCCTTTTTTGGTTGTGAGTCTGAGAACCGCTTTCGGTTTTAATGTTCCACAGTATCCTTTTCCAGCTCATGCTCGGCGGTATCCGGTCGCTGACGCTCAACAAAAATCGTAGCCAATAGTGTGGTGATCACACAAGATAATAGGATGGATTTTAGGATTTCATAGTTTTTATAGACCCAACTCCAACTCCAGAAGGGTTTAGACGCTTCTTCTGAAACACCAAAAAAGAGATCCATGTAGCGGATAAGATTTTCACCGAAGGCGGCTAGATCAACGATAACAAAAGCAAAGAAAATGCCGTACAGGATGGGGTCAGCATGGGTCATGTAAATAGATTGCCAGTTATCAGGGTTAGTACGGCGAGTATATCTTAGTGATAAGCGTAAACGGTACTTGAGTATAATTAACGCAATGACATCACAGGCTAAATGTAAGCCATAAATTAACGCGTTCGTTTGATAAGCCGGCAACCCAGCCTTATTGATGCTCAAAAGGTAGTTAAAAACACTAAACTCAATTATTGCTAAGGCTAATAGAATCAGCACAATATGTTTAATGTTCTCTTGGCCATTAAGGAAAAGGCTTGTTACGGCAATGCAGGCTATAAACGACAAATGTAAGCTATTTATCGACCGAAAATGTAATCCAGTAAAAATGGCTGCTAAGACTACAAGAAACAGCATTACTAACCAAGAAGGTTTCATTCTTTCCTCTCTACTCTTCTGTTGGCTTGGGTTTCTGTCTGATTTTCCTCTTTAACTCTAGGATCGTCGACTTGTCCCCCAGTACTACCACCGATTACTTGCTTTAATAAGCTTACTCTTTGTTTAAGGCTTGTAACTGATGGTGAATTTATTTTTCTTTTACTCACTTTATGTCCACTGCAAAAAATAGCTGCAGAGTGTGTCAATGCTTTACAAATCAGAGTTAAATCTTTTAGGCAGCCTGTGAGCTGTTTTAGTAAAAAGCGCATAATGATGTCCTTTTTGAGTTAAGTTTTGCGGTGTTTAGTATCCACTCTACTTTACTCTTTAACAGCAAGCTTGAAAATAAGCTGTTGCAAAAATGCGCAAGTTGTAACCCTGTTGTTTTTTCTTTTACTTTAGAGTGTAAAGAGTAATGCCCTGACATCAGCTGTTTCCCTTTTTTGCTGACTTGGTTTTGCGTGGGGTTGGGGATTTGCGCCATAGTTTGGCGTCGTCAATTTTATCGCGCAAGGCGATAATTTGCTCGCGCAGCGGGTTGAGGTTTATGCCGCAGGAGTCACACCATATCTCAAAGTATTCATAAGGAAATTTGCTAACGCCTTTTTCATAGTTTTCATAGGTACTACGCTCTACGCCCACAAGCTTGGCCATTTCTGTTGTGGTTTTACCGGCCACCTTGCGCATACGGCGCAGGTCATCTCCTGTAAAGCGCTTATCAAATTTCCCCACCAATTCAATCCTTTTGTTTTGCCACACTCGTGTAAAAAACAGCCAAGAACACGCTTATGCTTTAAATTTTATACTCACCCAATTAGGTTATTTTTTTGTTTCTAAATAGTAAGCGGATTTTATCGAACAAAAATCTTTTTTCAAGTGTAATAGTAGTGTAAGTGAATATTTTGTTGCTATTTCATGTTCTTTGCATGATTTTTTAGGCGAACAGTGATTTTGAACAGCTATTGCTACTGTTTAGCTGTAGCTGCATGACAAAGCAGGAGAGCAACAAAAACAAAAATTTAAATATTTATCTTACAAAAACTTTCTTTTGCGCAGATTTTTACGCAAAGCTTTTGTTACTATAGTGTAAATGAAGTGATGTGTTGGAGCGCAATATGGATTACTTACGCCAATATAATGACTTAGCTATATACTACGACGCATTAAAGAAAGCGTCAGAAAACAGCGAAAACATGCCAGAGTCCACCGCTAGGTGGTTATCTTTGGTTGAAACAACCTTATTTGAGTTACAAGAACTGGCGCACATGGAAAAGACCTTTTTACAAAAGTCGAAAACCATGCACAACTTGGTGGAGTTAGTGTATTCCAGTGCTCCGACTATGGAGTAAGAATACCAATTGACATTAATGCCAGCTCAATTTGAGGGAGTAAATTTGACGCGAGTGGTGTTAAACATTTTTATTTAGAACCACCATTTAGCATGGTTTTTGCCTTGTCGGTATAGTCGCAGATATTTGGGCGGTAACAGGGGGCAGGAGCGGAGTTATCGACAAAATTTACTTGCCTCAAATAAACCACCTAATTAAACGAACTGGCATAACCAATGATTTGCGGTGAAGGGGGAGTGTATGAGTTCAACACTTCCCCCTTTTTATCATGCTAGTGCAAGGTCTTTATCACAGCTCGTAATTAAAGCTTAAACCATACACTCTGGGCTCGCCGTATTGCACATACGTATGCGGCTGGTAGCCATCCAGTGGGTTGTTACCAAATCGAAACCCTCTTACCACAATGTCTTTATCGGCTAAGTTTCTGCCCCACGCAATCACCGACCAGTTGTCGCCGTAGTAACTTAAACTGGCATTGATTAAATTGTGGTTGTCCGCTTGCTCATTATGGCTGTCTGACAAGTAGTAACTGTCTTTGCCTTCAACGCCGAGTTCAAATACCAGGTTATCCGTTAAGGCATAATCAACGGCAAGGGCGTATTGATAAGTGGGTGCTTGGGCCTGATCGCGACCATCGAGGCTAACGCCGGTAGCTGAGACAAAGTTTTCAATCTCGGTTTCCAAGTAGCCAGCGCTATAGGTTAACCCTAAGCGTTCGGTGTATTGGAAGTTACCCTCGACTTCGAGGCCATAGTTATTGCCTTCGCTGGCGTTATCAATGTAGCCTGCAAACTGCTGATTAGACACTTGCCATTGTTTTAACTGAATGTCATCACGCTGCATATAGAATGCGGTGACACGAACCAGGTGACGGTTGTCTGTCGATTTGCCTTTAACACCAAACTCCGCATTCCAGACATATTCCGGGTCAAAGTAGTGATTTTCCGTTGCGATTTGTAGCCCTTCATCTTGGGCCTTTGCTAGCGCTTCACCGTTTACACCACCAATTTTATAGCCGCGGGTCAGGCTAGAATAAATCATGGTGCGCGGCACAACTTGGTACTCAAGTGCCAGCTTACCGCCCCACATTAGGTCATCACTGGTGATGCTAGTACCGTTACTGTCGAGGTAGTCGGCATCGTATTGCTCGGCACGAAGACCAGTAATAAGACGGGTTTTATCAGAAATGTGATGTACGTACTGGCCAAAAATGGCTTCGCTTTGCACCGAATAAGCAGAGCTAAAAGGGGCGGCTAACCAAGTGTACTCACGGGTTAAGTCAACGTCGTTACGCTTGGTGTAAAAGCCTACCACCCAATCACTTTGCTTATCTTTTAATAACAGTTCTATATTGCCTTTTTCATAATCTCGAAAATACGCGTCTGTTGAGCTGTAGCCGTATTCGTGAAGCCCTGCAGCACAAAGCTGTGGCTTGCTGGGATCATTACACACCCAATCTTCGTCGTAGCTGTAAAGCGTATCTGCCTGTAGGCCAGAGAGCTTAAATTCGAAATCAAATGCCGCAGCGCGAGTATATACCCCGCGCAGAGCAAAGGCGTCAGACTCGAGGTTGTCTTGACCAGGCTCGTCAGCCACGCTATTGCGTGAATTGTCGAGGGTAAAGCCATCATAGCCGTTGTCGGTATTAATATGGTGATAAGCAAAGTTAAGTGCTAAGTGTTCACTGACTTGTGAGTTCAGCTTAAACCGTGCTACCTGCTCGTCTTGTGTTTGTGTGGGTTGATCAAGGTAAAGGTTGTCGACATAGCCGTCGGATTCACGTTGATATAAGCTAACGCGAGCTGCGGTATTATCGCTCAGGCCAGTACCTGCGGCGATGCCCGCTTCGTAGCTGCCATAATTGCCGGCGCCAAGCTTGAGCTTTAAGCTTGGGTCTTGAGTAGGGGCTTGAGTACTCACCTCAACAATGCCAGCCAGTGCATCTGAGCCAAACTTGGTGCCTTGTGGGCCACGGTAAACCAACACCGATTCACTATCAAACAACAGCGCACTACCACCTAGTCCAGAGTAATTGATGCCATCAATAAGCAGACCAACACTGGGGTAAATAGGATCAACAAACTGCGAGCGCAAACCAACTCCGCGGATCTGCAAAAAGCGGCCTCGAGAGGCTCCAGCGGTAAAGTTAACGTTGGCGGTAGCGCCTAAAATCTCATCCAAGTATTGGGCACCGCGTTTGTCAATGGTCAGCTCATCCATTAAGGAAGCGCTAGCACTGAGAGTTTGGATGCTTTCACTTTGAAAATCACCGGTGACAACAATGGTTTCCAGCGTTTCATCGGCAAGGGCTTGGTGAGAGAAAAAAGGCAGCAACGCCAACGTGATGGTAGAGAGTTTTAACTTCATGCTTAATCTTTGTCCCATTTTTGATTGCGCACAGTTTAGCAAAAGCCAGACCAGTTAACAGTGAAATTGTGTTATATGTTAGCCCTGAAAATTAGATCATAAGGAAACAACATGGCTTTTAAAGTTGATTTTAAGGTAAGAGACTACGAGTGTGATTTACAAGGGATCGTCAACAACAGTGTTTACTTCAACTATCTCGAGCACGCCAGACACGAATTTTTATTAGCCAACCACATCGATTTCGCCGCCTTAGCGGAGCAGAAAGTTAACTTAGTGGTGGTGCGCAGTGAAATGAATTACAAAGGCTCGCTGGGGCCAGGAGATCACTTTTATGTCACGGTGGAGCTTGAGCGAATAAGCAAAATCAAATTTGCGTTTAAGCAGCAAGTGATCCGCAGTGCTGATGACAAGCTGATGCTTGATGCTGTCATCACTGGTACCTCAGTTAATGAACGTGGTAGGCCCTTTTTACCAGATGCGTTAAGCCAATTATTCGCTTAACGGGGTTTTTTACATAAATTTACTGCCGTTTTTTGCTATGACAGCGTTATAATGCCGGCAGATTTTTTTAACGATGGTTTACCATGAAATTTATCACCCTATTTGCAGCCGTATTGGTGCTCGCAGGATGTCTTTCAACAGGGAAGGTAGACAAGGATACACTGAAATTTTCCACTTGGCAGGTGTATCAAGTAGACGGTAACAATGTGCAATCACTCGGAGCAACAGTGCGTTTTATCGATGCGCTGCAAGTCAACGGCTTCAGTGGTTGTAACCGCTTTTTTGGCGAAGGCAAAGTCACCGATGGCACCTTGCAAGTCAGCAATATTGGCATGACTCGTAAGCTGTGTCGTGGTGAGTTCGCCAAGCTCGAGTCGCAATTGATCAAACAGTTAGAGTCAGGCGTAAAGCTAGAACTGGATGGCGAGCAGCTGATACTGGTCGGCAACCAACGCTTTACCTTAGTGAAAAAATAGTCTTGCTATTCCAGCCTTGCTACGGTTGCAGTAAGGCAGTAGACTACAAGCAGAACAGTTTTTCGCAGTTGCTAAGCAGCAGCTGCATTCGCGTTAGTCACCACTTTGGTGGCTAGCACACTTGTCGGAGTGCCTCGAGTAGCTATGTCTTGAACATGTTTACTCAGGCTGAGATCGCATTGTGCGGGATCCGTGGACCTGATCAGGTTAATGCCTGCGTAGGGAACAAGACAGCAGACTTACAATATCTGTCTATAACGACGTGATGTAGTCGTTATCCACCACCCCCGAGGATTTTCCTCGTCTCTCCCATTGTGGGATCTGACAAGACACCTTTTAATGAAAAGTAGAGGGACGTCATGTCAAATAAAAGTAGCAAGTTAAGTCGTCGTGAGTCGCGTGAAGCCGCGGCAGAGTTTATCCATAATTTAACCGGCCAGCCTTTTCCCAGCTCGCATAAAGTCTATGTCGAAGGTCAGCAAACGGGTGTGCGCGTGGGGATGCGTGAAATCACTCTGAGCGATACCTTTGTGGGCGGCACAGAAGAAGAGCCGGTGTTCGAACCTAACGATCCAATCCGAGTGTATGACACTTCCGGCCCCTATACTGACCCTGAAATCGATATAGATGTGCGCAAGGGCTTAGCAAAGTTTCGGGAGCGCTGGATTTTAGAGCGAGGCGATACCGAATTACTCGACTCAGTTACATCGCAGTTTTCACAGCAGCGCATGGCCGATGAAGGTTTGGATCACATTCGTTTTGAGCACTTGCCGAAAATCCGCCGAGCAAAAGCTGGGAAAAACGTTACCCAGATGCATTATGCCCGCCAGGGGATCATCACCCCAGAAATGGAATATGTAGCCATTCGTGAAAACATGGGCCGTGCTGAACTACGCAAAGAAATACTAGAACAGCAACACCAGGGACAGTCATTTGGTGCCAGCATTCCGGAGTTTATTACCCCTGAATTTGTACGCGATGAAATTGCTCGTGGCCGCGCTGTACTACCTAATAATATTAACCACCCAGAAACCGAACCCATGATTATTGGCCGTAACTTTTTAGTGAAAGTAAACGCCAATATTGGTAACTCCTCGGTGAGCTCTTCCATTGAAGAAGAAGTGGAAAAAATGGTGTGGTCGACGCGTTGGGGCGCCGATACTGTGATGGATTTATCTACCGGTCGTTATATTCACGAAACCCGAGAGTGGGTGGTGCGTAACTCACCTGTTCCGGTTGGCACCGTGCCCATTTATCAAGCGCTGGAAAAAGTGAATGGGGTGGCCGAAGATCTGACTTGGGAAGTGTTCCGCGATACCTTAATAGAGCAAGCGGAGCAGGGCATTGATTACTTTACTATTCATGCTGGGGTATTGCTGCGTTATGTGCCGATGACAGCAAAACGGGTGACTGGCATTGTCTCGCGTGGTGGCTCAATTATGGCGAAATGGTGTTTGGCTCACCATAAAGAAAACTTTCTTTATACCCACTTTGAAGAGATCTGTGAAATTCTTAAGCAATACGACGTTTGCTTCTCTTTAGGGGATGGCCTGCGTCCGGGCTCGATTGCCGATGCCAACGATGAAGCCCAATTTAGTGAGCTGCGCACTCTTGGGGAGCTGACGAAAATTGCTTGGAAACACGATGTTCAGGTGTTTATTGAAGGTCCAGGTCACGTGCCAATGCACAAAATTAAAGAAAACATGGACGAACAACTTAAGCACTGTGATGAAGCGCCATTTTACACCTTAGGGCCACTGACCACGGACATTGCACCGGGTTACGACCACTTCACATCAGGCATTGGCGCAGCGCAAATAGCTTGGTATGGCTGTGCTATGTTGTGTTATGTCACGCCCAAAGAGCACCTTGGCTTACCTAACAAAGAAGACGTTAAAGAAGGCCTTATCACCTATAAAATTGCTGCTCATGCCGCCGATTTGGCCAAGGGCCACCCCGGCGCTCAAGTTCGCGATAATGCCTTGTCTAAAGCGCGCTTTGAATTCCGTTGGCACGACCAATTTAACCTTGGTTTAGATCCGCAGCGCGCACGGGAATACCACGATGAAACCTTGCCGCAAGAGTCTGGCAAAGTGGCGCACTTTTGCTCCATGTGTGGACCTAAGTTCTGTTCGATGAAAATTACCAAAGACGTTCGTGACTATGCCAATGCTTTGGAAGCGAAAGGCATCGATCCCAACAAACTGGGGGAAGAAATTGAGATCCAAATGGTGGATGTCGAAGCTGAAATGCAAGCCAAATCAGAAGAGTTTGTAAAGTCAGGTTCTGAGCTTTACCACAAAGCAATTTAACCAACACAAGCCACGTTGATGTGGCTTAGTCACGACTTACACATCTGGGCGTGGTCTTAGCCACAACAATAAGTGTAAGTTGTGACTGAGAAGGAGAATGGCTATGTCGAGGCAAGCAAAGGTTGCCATTTTAGGGTTTGGCTTAGTGGGGCGGATTGCCGCACTGATGTTGGCCCCACGCTATCGGCTCAGTGTCTTTGAACAAAGTGCCGAGTCACAGCAAAGTAGTGCCGGCAGTGTCGCCGCAGCCATGTTGGCGCCACTCGCCGAGTCGGTGATGTGTGGCGCTAACCTGGCTGAAACGGGACTCAGGGCAATGGATTTATGGCCGCCGTTGTTGCAGCAGCTCGACACTCCGGTTTTCTTTCAGCAGCAGGGATCGTTAATCGTGGCTCACGGTCAAGATAAAGGCGATCTTCGCAGCTTTGCCCAGCGTCTCAAGCCGTTGCAAGGGCATGAGCCTCAAGCTCTCAATAGCCAACAAATTACAGCGCTTGAGCCGGAATTATCTGGCACCTTTCATCAAGGGTTATATTTACCTTGTGAAGGGCAATTAGATAACCAAGCATTTTATCGCAGTAGTTACCAGACGCTGAAAAATAGCGGGGTTGAGATCCATTTTTCTCACCCTTGTAACAGCCAACAAATCGCACAGCTACGGCGTGACTACGGTTGGGTGATTGATTGTCGTGGCCTTGGTGCCAAAGATGAGCGCCAAGGACTCAGAGGTGTGCGTGGTGAAGTCGCTCGGATTTATGCGCCAGAAGTGAGTCTGAACCGCCCAGTGCGTTTGATGCACCCTAGGTATCCAATTTATATTGCGCCTAAGCCTGAGCACCAATTTGTCATTGGGGCAACGGAAATTGAGTCGCAAGACTCGGGCGATATTACCGTGCGTTCGACCCTAGAGTTGCTTTCTGCCGCGTATTCTGTGCATCGTGGTTTTGCTGAAGGGCGCGTGGTTTCGTTGTTGGCGGGACTGCGGCCCGCGTTTCAAGATAATCATCCAAAAATTGAACGGCAGGAGAATCTAATCAGTATCAATGGTTTATATCGTCATGGATACTTGTTGGCACCGGAAATTGTCCGCCAAGCACTGTCACAGGAGTTATTATGAAAGTTGAATTAAATGGCGAAGAGATCCACCTTCATCGCTCGCAAAACATTGAAGAATTTATTAGCGCCAGAGGTGCTCAGCCTCCTTATGCGGTGGCACTTAATGGCACTTTTGTTTCTCGTACCGAGCTTGCCAGCACCATGCTCAATGATGGTGATAAAGTTGAGCTATTATCGCCTATTCAAGGAGGCTAGTTATGTCAGTGAGTACTGACACGCCGCTCACCATTTATGGCGAGCAGTTTAACAGCCGCATGCTGATTGGCTCTGCGCTCTACCCTTCGCCTGACGTGATGCAATCTGCCATCACGGAATCTGGGGCTGAGATTGTCACGGTCTCCCTCCGGCGCCAACAAAGCCAACACGCTGGTGACGACTTTTGGTCGTTAATCAAAGAGCTAGGGCTAAGGGTATTGCCTAACACCGCAGGCTGCCACAGTGTTAAAGAGGCGGTGACATTGGCGCAAATGTGCCGTGAGGTATTTGAAACCGACTGGATTAAGTTGGAGCTTATTGGCGATGAATACAATTTACAGCCCGATCCCATCGCCTTATTGCAAGCGAGTGAAATTTTACTGCAAGATGGCTTTAAAGTATTGCCTTATTGCACTGATGACTTGGTCTTATGTCAGCGTTTAGATGCTCTAGGGTGTGAAGTGTTGATGCCATGGGGTGCCCCCATTGGCACAGGTAAAGGGCTGTTAAACCCTTATAACTTGCGTACTATTCGTGAACGTTTACCCCAGCAAACGTTAATCATAGACGCTGGCTTAGGGTTGCCTTCTCATGCTTGCCAGGCGCTTGAACTCGGTTATGATGCGGTGTTATTGAACTCAGCGGTGGCTGGCGCTGGTTGCCCAATTACTATGGCGGGCGCTTTTAAAGCCAGTGTTAACGCTGGACGTTTATCTTATTTGGCCAAAGCGATGCCAGAAAAAGAGGTGGCAACACCTTCGACCCCCACCATGGGGATGCCATTTTGGCAGCATAATTAACCTATAAATGCTAAGGAGTTTCCATTGTCTCATATCGTATGGAGTATTGCGGGTTCTGATTCAGGGGGTGGTGCAGGTATCCAAGCGGATCTGAAAGCAACCCAAAGCTTCAACGTGCATTGCTGTACCGTGATAACCGCGTTGACAGCACAAAATAGCTTAGGTGTTGAGGCGCTTAATCCAGTAGCAACGGATGTCATTGAGTCGCAGCTGATGGCGCTGGCTCAAGATATGCCGGCGGCAGTGATTAAAATTGGCATGCTCGCCAATGTGCAACAAATCCAATTGATTGCTGAACACCTGTCACATTATAAGGCCACATGGTCTGTGCCGCCGGTGATTGTTTACGACCCCGTGGCGATTGCAACCAGCGGCGATTCATTAACCGAAGAAGACACCGTAGATGCACTAAAAACCCATTTGCTGCCTTTAGTGGATGTGGTTACGCCGAACACCCATGAAACCCAGTTGCTTACGGGAGTGTACTTAATTGGTCCCAGTGCAGTAAAAGAGGCGGCCGCCAAGCTGCGTGAGTTTGGTGCTAAATCGGTGGTTATTAAAGGCGGGCACTGGGACTATCCCAAAGGCTATTGTATTGATTATGCCACGGATGGTGACAACGAGTATTGGCTCGGCAATGAAAAAATTCAAACTCCACACAGTCACGGCACCGGATGCAGCTTGTCGTCGGTGATGGCTGCGTGTGTGGCCAAATCATACCCATTTAAAGATGCGTTTATTTTGGCCAAAGCGTATATCAATGCCGGACTAAAAGCGGCAGAGCGTTATGGTGAAGGTGTTGGGCCTGTGGTGCATACTGGTTTCCCTGTGGCGCTGGAAGATTACCCGCAAGTAATTGAGGCCGGCTCTTGGTTGGCGGATGAACTTGAGTTTGCATTGCCTGAGGAGTTTAACTTTGCTGCGGGCTTTGCCAGCATTGATGAACCAATTGGGCTTTATGCTGTGGTAGACAGCGCAGACTGGGTAGAGAAGTGCCTGGCCTTAGGGGTGGATACAGTGCAGTTAAGGATAAAAGATCCACAACAAGCCAATCTTGAAGCTGAGATAGAAACAGCCATTGCCCTGGGGCAAAAATACGCTGCCAAGGTGTTTATTAACGATTACTGGGAGCTGGCGATTAAGCATGGAGCGTATGGCGTTCATTTAGGTCAAGAAGACATCGATAAAGCCAACCTAATTGCTATTCAAGAGGCGGGATTACGCTTAGGTGTGTCTACTCATGGTTTTTATGAAATGTTACGTGCCCACAACTATCGCCCCAGTTATTTAGCGTTTGGTGCCATTTATCCTACTGCCACTAAAGATATGACGGGGCAGATCCAAGGGCTAGAGAAGCTATCGCAGTTTGTGCCGCTGATGGCATCCAGTTACCCCACCGTCGCCATTGGCGGAATAGATTGCGAACGAGCTGCGGAAGTTGCTGCCACTGGAGTATCGAGCATTGCGGTGGTGAGAGCGATAACTGAAGCGCAAGACCCTGAGCTTGCCGTTGCGGCATTAAAGCAGGCCATGGCCGATAATGACTGAGTTGAATGATAAAGAGCGGCTACGCTACAGCCGCCATTTACTCTTAAAGGAAGTGGGAGAGCAAGGTCAGCTGAGGTTAAAGCAGGCCCATGTGGCCGTGGTCGGTTGTGGTGGCCTAGGTAGTCCAGCCTTATTCTACTTGGCAGCCAGTGGCATAGGAAGGCTCACATTGATTGATGACGATGAGGTTGAGCTGTCTAACTTACAGCGGCAAATCTTGTATAAGATTAATCATTTAGGACAAGCGAAAACACAGGCTGCAAGCAAAGTGCTGGCAAGCTTAAATAATGAAATTACCCTTAACCCCGTGGCTTCTATGCTCAGTGAGCAGAATATTGCTGATTTACTTAACCAAGCCGATGTTGTGCTCGATTGCAGTGATAACTTTGCCACACGGTATTTACTCAATCGCTACTGTGTAGAGCAGAAAAAGATATTGGTTGCCGGCGCAGCAATAGCCACTGAAGGTCAGTTGATGTGCTTTGACTTTCGCCATGAGTCAGCCTGTTATGAGTGTATTTTTCCTTCAGGTGCAGCAGCGGCGCCGCAGAACTGTGATAACTTTGGCGTACTGAGCCCATTACTTGGGATCATCGGGGCCAAGCAAGCCATGTTGGCCATCAATACGCTATTAGGCCACCATCAAGGCAGTTTATTTATGTGTTTTGATGGTATGAGTTTAAAGCAGCGTCAGCTTCATCTGAGCAAAGACGCAAGTTGTGCTTGCTGTGGTCAATAACGGCAAAGGTGGAAGGTGGCTTGAGCGTTACCACTCAAGCCAAAGGGGTTACTGATTGTGGATTTTTGCAAACGGCGTACCCATACGTGTGACCGTTTCAGGTTGTTCGCCGTCTAAAAAGTCTGCTTGATTTGCACCCCAAGCTAAAATAACAGTCGAGCCGAGTTTAAAGCGACCCATTTCTTCGCCCTTTTTCAGGGAAATGGCATTATCGCCACTGCTAGGGTAAGTCCAAGTGAAGACACTTTTGCCTGCTGGTGGCGTTACTGTGCCTGCCCAAACGGTTTCAATGCTGGCCACAATGGTAGCACCCACGAGTACCATGGCTAACGGGCCAATTTCGGTATCAAAAATGGCGACCACTCGCTCGTTTCTAGCAAAGAGATTAGGAACGTTTTGAGCCGTTAACGGGTTGACCGAGAATAAATCCCCAGGCACGTAAATCATTTTACGTAAGGTACCATCAATAGGCATGTGGATACGGTGATAATCTTTCGGTGCTAAATAAATGGTGGCAAACTTACCACCTAAATAAGGGGTAACGTCTTCTTCTTGTCCACCTAACAGAGTTTGTAAGCTGTAATCATGGCCTTTTGCTTGAATAATTTGACCATCAACCACTTCACCTAGTTGGCTAATGGCGCCATCTACTGGGTGGGCAATGATGTCTTGCTGCTCAGCTAGCGGGCGAATGCCAGGTTTTAACGGCCGCGTGAAAAACTCATTAAAGCTCTTATAGTGAGCCGGATCTTCATGCAACGCTTCGCTCATATCGATGTTGTACTGCTTGATAAACAGCTTAATAAGCTTGGTGGTTAAGGCACCAGCTTCGGCTGCAGCGAGTTTGCCTACTAAGCGTGATACTGCATGCTTAGGCAGTGCGTATTGCATGGCAATTTTAAGTTTATCCAAGTTCACGGTTTTACGTTCCTAATTGGTTAGCTCTGTTACTGGCAAAGTTCCAGTCACTGTGTTGCGCGTCAATAATGAGCAAGATAAATTTTATCAGACTCTAGGGGCGCGCGCACCTGCTCGGCCATCGGCCATGGATTCTAAAATACGATGGTAACTGTCGTAACGCAGTTCGCTGATTTTTCCTTCTTCCACGGCCTCGCGAATTAGGCAGCCAGGATCGTTAAGGTGCTTACAGTCTCGAAAGCGACAGCCACCAATAAACTCGCGGAACTCTTTAAAGCACCAAGTCACTCTTTCTACCTCTAAATGCCATAAACCAAACTCTCGGATCCCCGGGCTATCAATCAAATTACCGCCAGAGGGAAGGTGGTGTAGTCTCGAGACGGTTGTGGTGTGCTGGCCCAGGCCGCTATTTTCTGACACTTCTTTGGTGAGGATATCGGCATCCGGTAAAACTGTGTTGACTAAGGTGGACTTACCAACGCCTGACTGACCGACAAAAATATTGTTGTTGTCTTTAAGGAGAGATTTAAGCTCATCAATGCCTTGTTGGGTTTCATTACTCACAAGCAGCACGCGATAGCCCAGTTCGCGGTAAATATCTAAGATATCGTCGACATACTCTAGGCCTTCTTGGTCGAGTAAGTCGATTTTATTCAGCAGTAGAATGGGCTCGATTCCCATATCTTCACAGGCCACTAAATATCGGTCAATGATCTGCGGGGTAAATTCTGGCACCACAGCAGAAACCATAATAATTTGGTCGATATTGGCGGCGACCACTTTGACGCCATCATAAAAGTCGGGACGAGTAAGTTGGCTACGACGCTCGTGCACTGCTTCTATTACGCCTGCTAAGTCTCCTTCACTGACCTTGGCGCGGCGGAATAGTACTTCGTCACCACAGACTAGGCTGGACACCGTGCGACGAATATTACAACGTAATATTTCTTGGCTGTGGGTCTCAATATCGGCGTGTTGGCCAAAACGACTGATCACAACGCCTGCTTCAGCTGGCCCCAGATTATCATTTTGCCATGAAATATCAGGTGCTTGCGTGTTTTTAGCAGTGCTGATGCGTTTTTGTTGATTGGCTCTGATCCTACGGGATTGGCCCTTACTGAGTTTCTTTTTCTTTGCCATGTCTATAATCTGTTTAAGCTATGGGGTGCAGAGCGTTCAAAATTAGGCTATAAATCAATAAAACGCCGCGCAAGGTAAAAAAAGCTTTAGGTCGAGTGTTGAAACTAATATGATATATCTAATTGCATTGGATCTAAAGGAAAGTACCGCTAAGGTAATGTATGTCTTTTCATGAATCAAATTTGATCTGGCTCGACCTCGAAATGACGGGGTTAGAACCAAAAACAGATAGAATCTTAGAAATCGCGACGGTGATCACCGATGGTGATCTTAATATCCTAGCTGAAGGTCCTGTTGTGGCAATTCATCAAAGCGATGAGTTACTGGATGGCATGGACGAGTGGTGTACCAACCAACATGGTCGCTCTGGACTTACTGCACGTTGTAAAGCAAGTCAGTTCACTGAAGCGGATGCAATTAAGCAGACATTAGACTTTCTAACCGAATGGGTACCACCTGGTGCTTCACCTATGTGTGGAAATTCAATTGGTCAAGATCGTCGTTTTCTTAACAAGTACATGCCAGAGCTGGAAGAGTATTTCCATTATCGCAACTTAGACGTTAGTACCATTAAAGAGCTTGCGCGACGTTGGAAACCTGAACTGTTAGGCGATATTAAGAAGAAAAGCTCCCACCTTGCCCTTGATGACATTAAAGATTCCATTATGGAATTAAAGGTTTATCAGGAAAAATTCTTCAAAGTCTAAAAAAATACTTGCAAAGCAAATATTATCTTGTAGAATCCTGCCCCGCTTGAGAAGACAAGCCCTGCGGGGTTTTCAGGCTTTTAAGATGCGGCACTAGCTCAGCTGCAGTAGGTAATCAACGCGACCTTGCCTTGTTACCAACAAATCCAGAGCTAAAAAATGTGATGCGGCACTAGCTCAGCTGCTATAGGTATCAGACGCGACCTTGCGTAGTTACCGACAACACAATGAGCTAATTATGGAATGCGGCACTAGCTCAGCTGGTAGAGCGCGACCTTGCCAAGGTCGAGGTCACGAG